>NZ_JCAKNE010000004.1:0-150183 GCF_059515965.1 Propioniciclava sp. LT432
GCGCTGGGGCGGCCCAAGCGGCCGCCCCAGCACCATGGCAACCCATCCCGTCGACGTGGCCCACCGATCCCCGGAACACTGGCTCACCCCCCAGCGGAACACCGGCCCTCAGCAAGCGCAATATCCACTCCGACCTCAGACCAGCCAGACGAGCCAAGAACCTCACGCTCACCGCGGCAGCCCAACACCTCGGCGTATGGCCCGCACGAATCGGAGAACTCGAACTCGGCAGACGCCCCAACCCCGAACTCGCAGTGCGCTACCGAGAATGGCTCAACGCCGCTTGACACGGAATAGGAGCCTCTCACCCCCGAGGGCTCGGCTTCGAAGCGCCGAGGGCTCGGGTCGCCAATACTGAGGCATGTCCATAGCCTTGGCGATCGTCAGTGGACTCTGCTGGACCCTCGTGTACATCGAGGCCATCCGGGTGTCCTTCAAGGACCGCATCTATGCCATGCCTGTGTTCGCCCTCGGGCTGAACCTGGCGTGGGAGGTCCTCTACAGCGTCGACGGATTCATGCACTTCACGCGCTACGGGGCCTTCGGTCAGACACAATCGGTGATCAATGCTGTCTGGGCGGCCTTCGATCTGGTGCTCCTGTGGACCTTTTTCGCATTCGGCCGGCAAGCTTGGCCGCAGCTGGGCCGCTCGCTCGTGATCTTCATGGGCGCGTCGGCCCTGGTGGTCGGCGCAGCGGTGCAGGCCGTGTTCTTCATCGAGTTCGGACCACGCCACGCCCCCGTCTACACGGCCTTTGCGCAGAACCTGTTGATGTCGATCTTGTTCATCGACATGCTGATCCGCCGCTCAGGCCGCGCCGGCCAGTCGATGGTCATCGCCGTCGCGAAGCTCATCGGCACGCTCGCGCCGACGCTCAGCATGGGCTTCCTGTCGGGGTTTGACCCCTACGTGGCCGTGCTCGGCATCCTGTGCCTGGTCTTCGACCTGATCTACGTCGTCGCACTGCGGTCGGTCCGTCCGGTCCCGACAGCACAGCGGACGCCCCGGGTGCGGTTGGGCGGCGCTCAGCACAAGTAACCCGAGCCCTCGGCGTCCCCAACCCGAGCCCTCGGCGCAACGAACCCGAGCCCTCGGCGTCCCCAAGCCGAGCCCTCGGCGCAAGTAACCCGAGCCCTCGGCGTCCCCAACCCGAGCCCTCGGCGTCCCCAACCCGAGCCCTCGGCGTCCCCAACCCGAGCCCTCGGCGCAGACGCAGAGACCCCCTCCCTCAGCGATGCTGCGGGAGGGGGCCTCGTCGGTCAGATCGCAGCCTTCGTGCCGCGTCAGCGGTTCGCGGCCGACTTGCCCTGCTGCCACACCGTCACCACGGACGGACGCGGGATCGAGGTGCCACCGTCGGGCCAGTTCGACGAGGGCGACCCGAAGGTCGAATCGTTGGTCTCGCCCGGGTGCTGCACGCAGATGTTCACGCGCTCCTCGGTGATCCACGGACCGCAGGTCTCGGCACCCTTCGGAACCGACAGGAACTGCCGCACCTCACCACGATGCTCCCCGGCCAGCGGCACGGCGTACAGGCCGTCGTGCGCGCCGAGCTGGTTGCCGTCGGTGGAGATCCACAGATTGCCGTGCTCGTCGAACGCAATGTTGTCGGGGCACGAAATCGGCGAGACCTTCGACTTGTCGGCACCCGCGAAGTAGGTGTTCGGGTCGTTGGGGTCACCGCACAGCAGGAGGATGTTCCACCCGAACGAGGTCGCGGCCGGGTCCATGCCCGCCTCGGACATCTCCATGACGTGACCGTGCTTGTTGGAGCCGACCTTCTTGCTGTCACCGGCCACGAACCCGCGCGGGTTGGCCTCGTCGACCTGGGCCGTCGTGCGGTTGGTGTTGTTCGTCAGCGCCATGTAGACCTTGCCGTTGACCGGGTTGGTCTCGACATCCTCGGGCCGGTCCATCTTGGTGGCGCCCATCTTGTCGGCCGCGAGGCGCGTGAAGACGAGCACCTCCTCGACGGTCATGCCGGGGACGTAGGACTCCTGGTCGGTGCACAGCGCGATCCACTCGCCGGTGCCGTCGAAGGCGCCGTCGGTGGGCAACTTGCCGGTGCCGTCGATCTCGGCGGCCGGGGAGTCACCCGTGAAGCGGGCCACGTACAGCGTGCCCGAGTCGAGCAGGTCGGCGTTCGCCTTGGCGCCGCCGGGCTGGACCTTCTTGGCGGAGACGAACTTGTACAGGTAGTCGAAGCGCTCGTCGTCGCCGGAGTAGACGACCGCCCGGCCGTCCTTGGCCACGACCGCGGTGCCCGCCTCGTGCTTGGTGCGGCCCAGCATCGTCCGCTTCTTGGGGGCGGCGGTCGGGTCGTACGGATCGACCTCGAGCACCCACCCTTGGCGCAGGACCTCGTTCGGCTCCTCGGCGAGGTCGAAGCGGGTGTCGAATCGCTCCCACTTGCGCTCCGAGCCCTTGCCCGGAATCCCGTAGCGCTTGATGGCCTGCTTCTCCAGGCCGCCCTGAACGGCGTCCCCGTTGGCGAAGTACTGGTTGAAGTTCTCCTCGCCCGACAGGACGGTGCCCCACGGGGTGTTGCCGCCGGCGCAGTTGTTCAGGGTGCCGAGCACCTTGGAACCACTCGGGTCTGCCGTGGTCTTCAGGTACCTCGAGCCGCGGGCCGGGCCGGTGACCTCGCAAACCGTGGACGCGGTGATCCGACGGTTCAGCTTGTGACCCACGACCGGGGTCAGCTTGCCGTTGCCCTGGTTCTTCTTGACGACGACCACCGACAGGCCGTGCGCGGCCCAGGCCACCTCGACCTGGTCTCGGGTCGGGTTCTCCTCGTCGAAGCCGGGGAACATGATGACTTCGTCGGTGTACTCGTGGTTCACGACCATGACCTCGTGCTGCTGGTCCAGCGGGAAGAAACCGAGGTAGTCGCAGTTGTAGCCGAACTGCCCGGCCTGCGAGGCGCCGGTCTGCTTGTAGGGGTCGAACTTCGGCGCACCCGCGAGGATCGGGTCGCCCCAACGGATCACGATGGCCTGCGCGAAGCCCTTCGGAATGACGACCGAGTCGGTGTTGGCCGGGGCGATGGGCGTCCAGCCGAGGCCGGGCAGCGAGCCCTTGGTGTCGAGGGCGACAGCCTGCGGAGCGTTGACGAACGCGGCGGCGCCGGAGCCGGCGACGGCGGCCGCACCGGCGGCGACCGCACCGACCTTCATGAGGCCACGGCGGGAGATGACCGCGTCGACGATGTCACCGAAGTACTCGTTGTCGGAGGTGTTCGGCACCTCGTGGAAACAGGCGTCGCCGCACTTGAAGCGGCAGGTCAGCGAGGAACGGTTGCCGTGGACGGGCGCGGGCGCCAGCAGGTTGAGGAGCCGGCGGCGGGAGTCTGCCATGGTGGACCTTTCAAGAGGATGTGCTGCGACGCACGCTAACGACTCTGCCGACGCCCCGGCCCAAGCCCGGTTGAACGCGAGGTGAACTCTGGGCGAATTCCGTGACCGTGACGGGGTCGGTCTGCTCTGGCGGCCCAACCGGACGCTTTGGGGTGTCAGCACCCCTGCTGCGAGGATGGGCCCGTGCTCTCGTTCCTCGTCATCCCCTTGGTGGTGTCCGCCGCGGTCCTGCTGGTGAGCGGCGTCGCCAAGGTGCGTGAGCCCGCCGCGACCCGGGACGCGTTCGTCGCGCTGCGGCTGCCCGCCGCGCTGGCCAAGTCCCCCGCCCCCGCGCTCCTGCCCTGGGGAGAGATCGTGCTGGGCATCTTGCTGCTCGTCACCTCGGGTTGGCTGCTCGCCTTGGGTGTGGTGGCCACATTGGTGCTGTTCTCGATCTACCTCGTGGTCATCCGCCGGGCGCTCGGCTTCGACGAGAAGGTCTCCTGCAACTGCTTCGGGAAACTCGGCGACGAGGGTGTCTCGACCCGGACGCTGACCCGCAACGCCATCCTCGTGGCCACCGCCACGCTCGGCATCGTCGCCGTCAGCGTGGGCGTGTCGGTCCCGGGCACCGTGGCGGCCGCTCCCGGATCAACCCTTGGCTGGCTGCTGATGGCGGCCCTGACCGGTGCCGTGGCCCTGTTCGTGCTCGGACGAGGCCAGACGTCCCAGCCCAGCGGCCGGGACCTCGTCGCCGGGCAGGTCCTGAGGGGCACCATGCTGGACGCCAGCACCGGCCAGCAGGTGTCACTCCAGAACCTGGGTGGCGACCGGACGATCCTGCTGGTCCTGAGCCTGTGGTGCGGCCCCTGCGCTTCCCTCATGGAGGACCTCGACAGCCTCCGCGCCTCCGCTCCGGGCGTGACCATCCGTCCGGTGGTGAGCGACCGGGTGGCGGACGAGCTGCGCACCCGCCCGGCGGCGGTCCAGACCGATGCGCTCCTGGATCCCTACGGCAACCTCATGGGCATCCTCGCCACGGCCACCCCGACGGCCCTCCTCGTGGACGCCCGCGGCGTCCTGCTCGCCGACCCCGTGGTCGGTGCGGGGTCCGTGCGCGAACTGATCGCCTCGCTGGGAGCTCCTGCCGTGTCCACCCAGGAGGCAGCCGAGGACGAGGGCGCACAGGAAGCCCCGGTGGAGACGACCGCGGACGCCCCGGAGGACGTCGAATTGCCCTACGTGCGCCGGCCAATCCCGGACGCCGTGGTCATCGGGGCCGAGGGTCCGCGGACGATCCGCGAGCTCGTCACCGAGAAGGCCGCCCTGCTCGTCAGCATCAACTGTCTGTGCGGCACCTCTCAGGAGGCCTCCGCCGCCGTGGACGGCTGGCGCGAACGCCTCCCAGCCCTCGAGGTGGGGCTCCTGAGCACCCTGAAGGCCGACTCCATCCCCGAGGACCTCCGTCCCACCGAGGGCGTCCTGTACGACCATGCCGGGCTGGCCCAGCGCGCGCTCGGGATGCACCAGAGCCCGATGGCGGTCCTCGTCGGTGCGGACGGTCTGCTCGCCGGTGGTCCCGTCCAGGGCTTGGAGGAGATCGAGGGCTTCGTGTCCGACATCGAGGCCCAGCTCGCCGAGGCGTCCTGATCGTTTAGGGGCGTCCGGGTCGTCAAGGCGCCTTGGCCGGGACCCCGCCCGACCAGCCCTCAGAAGATCAGCGGATCAACAGCAGCGGCGATGAAGACGATCGCCAGGTAGCTGTTGGACCAGTGGAACAGCTTCATGGGCTTGAGCGCGGCGTCCAGCAGGCCGGCGTTCGCGCGGCGCAGCAGGGCGACGGACTCCCAGATGAGCCACCCGCCGGCTCCGGCGGCGATCACGGGGTAGAGCCACCCCGTCCCGGCGACGGGCCAGAGCGCGAGCGAGGTCAGCACGGTCAGCACCGAGTAGACCAAGATCTGACGGGCCACGTACGGCGCGTCCTTCACCACGGGCAGCATGGGCACGTCGACGGAGGCGTAGTCCTCGCGGTAGCGCAGGCCCAAGGCCCAGGTGTGGGGCGGCGTCCAGAAGAAGACGATCAGGAAGAGGATGATCGGCGGCCACGAGATCGATCCTGCCACGGCCGTCCATCCGATCAGCGGCGGGAAGCAGCCGGCCACGCCACCCCAGACGATGTTCTGGGCCGTCCGGCGCTTGAGCCACACCGTGTAGATGAAGACGTAGTAGAGGATCGCGGTCACCGACAGCGCCGCGGACAGCCAGTTGGCGCCGAAGCCCAGCATGAGCGTCGAGGCGATGCCGAGCACCACGCCGAAGACGTAGGCGGAGCGGCGCGACACCTGCTCGCGCACCATCGGACGCCGACGCGTCCGACGCATCTGCTCGTCGATGTCGGCGTCCAGCACCGAGTTGAACACGTTCGCGGACGCCGCCGAGAGGGTGCCGCCCACGAAGGTGATGGCGGCCAGCCCGAGCGGGGGGAAACCGTCCGCCGCCAGGAACATCGCCGGGAACGTGGTCACCAGCAACAACTCGATGATGCGGGGTTTCGTCAGCCCGACGTAGGCCTTGAGGGTGCCCAGGATTCCACTCTGGGCGGGGGCCGGGGCCTCCGTCCTGGCTGGGTGCATGGCGTGACCTCCGGCGAGAGTGGGACCGGCCGAGCGCACGGGGCACGACCCTTTCCGAGCAGTCTAACCGACAGCCTCCAGAGCTCCTTCCCCCGCCTGACCCGCAGGGGGCGGTTTCGGCAACTCTCCCGCCCCGCTGACAACCGGGTTAGTAGAGTCGAGGGTGCGGGCGTCGACGGACGCGCCCGGACCGCTGACCCACAGGAGAACGCAATGAACTCTCGTATGAAGGCACTCGCCGACGCCGGCGTGTCGATCTGGCTCGACGACCTGTCGCGCGCTCGTCTGCAGAGCGGCAATCTCCAGGAGCTCATCGACGACAAGTCGGTCACGGGCGTCACGACCAACCCGACCATCTTCGCCGCGGCCCTGACCAGCGGCCACCAGTACCACGACGACATCGTCGCGCTGCCCGACGACACCACCACCGCGTCGGCGATCAAGCAGCTCTGGGCCAAGGACGTCGAGGACGCCTGCGACCTCTTCAAGGGCATCTACGACTCCACCAACGGGGTCGACGGCCGCGTCTCCATCGAGGTCGCCCCGGGCCTGGCCTACAACACCCAGGCCACCATCGACGAGGCCCAGGAGCTGTACGACCTGGTCAACCGCGAGAACGTCCTGATCAAGATCCCCGCCACGCTCGAGGGCCTGCCCGCGATCACCGAGACCCTCGGCCGCGGCATCTCCGTCAACGTGACCCTGATCTTCTCCGAGGACCGCTACCGCGCCGTCATGGACGCCTACCTCGCGGGCCTGGAGCAGGCGGACGCCGCCGGCAAGGACCTGTCGAAGATCCACTCCGTCGCCTCCTTCTTCATCAGCCGCGTCGACACCGAGATCGACAAGCGCCTGGACGAGATCGGCACCGACGAGGCCAAGGCCCTCAAGGGCAAGGCCGCCGTCGCCAACGGCCAGGTCGCCTTCGCCGCCTTCGAGGAGGTCTTCTCCTCCGACCGCTTCAAGGCCCTCGAGGCCAAGGGTGCGAACAAGCAGCGTCCGCTGTGGGCGTCCACCGGCACCAAGAACCCCGAGTACTCCGACACCCTGTACGTGTCCGACCTGGTCGCCCGCGGCGTGGTCAACACCATGCCCGAGAAGACCCTGCTGGCGTTCGCCGACCACGGTGAGCTCGGCGCCCCGATCGAGGGCACGGGCGCCGAGGGCGTCAAGGTGCTGGACGCCATCGACGCGGTCGGTGTCGACCTGACCGACGTGTTCAACGTGCTTGAGTCCGAGGGCGTGGCCAAGTTCCAGGCCTCGTGGGACAGCGAGCTGGTGACCGCCGTCGAGAAGGCCCTCGCCACCGAGAAGTGACCCTTGGTCACCCGGGGGCGGGCGCTAGGGTGTTCGCGTGACGAGCGTTCCCTACACCAACCCCTTGCGTGATCCCCAGGATCGCCGGTTGCCCCGAGTCGCAGGGCCCTGTGCCCTCGTCATGTTCGGGGTGACCGGCGATCTTGCACGCAAGAAGCTCATGCCCGCCGTCTACGACCTCGCCAATCGGGGCCTGTTGCCCCCCGGTTTCAGCTTCGTGGGGTACGGACGGCGCGACTGGGACGACGAGGCGTTCGCCGACTACTTCCTGGAGTCGGTCAAGGAGAACGCCCGGACGAAGTACCGTCCCGAGGTGTGGCGCCAGCTCGCTGAGGGCCTCCGGTTCGTCAGCGGCGCGTTCAACGACGACGAGGGCTTCGAGACGCTCAAGGAGAGGCTCCGGGAACTCGACGAGACTCAGGGCACCGAGGGCAACCACGCCTTCTACCTCTCGATCCCGCCCGCCGGCTTCGACCAGGTCATCGAGCAGTTGAGCAAGCACGGCCTGGTCGACAAGTCCAAGT
Organism: Propioniciclava sp. LT432; assembly: GCF_059515965.1. Lineage (NCBI taxonomy): Bacteria > Bacillati > Actinomycetota > Actinomycetes > Propionibacteriales > Propionibacteriaceae > Propioniciclava > Propioniciclava sp. LT432. The sequence continues at coordinate 7,814 of NZ_JCAKNE010000004.1, forward strand.
CCGTGCCCTGGAACCGTGTGGTCATCGAGAAGCCGTTCGGCCACGACCTCGCCAGCGCACAGGAACTGGAGCGCAAGGTCGCGTCCGTCTTCAACTCCGACTCGGTGTTCCGCATCGACCATTACCTGGGCAAGGAGACGGTCCAGAACATGTTGGCGTTCCGCTTCGCCAACCAGCTGTTCGAGCCGGTGTGGAACCGCAACTACGTGAGCCACGTGCAGATCACCATGGCCGAGGACATCGGCATCGGCTCCCGCGCGGGCTACTACGACGGCATCGGCGCCGCGCGCGACGTCATCCAGAACCACCTCCTCCAGTTGCTGGCCCTCGCCGCCATGGAGGAGCCCTCCTCGTTCGACGCGGGCAACCTGCGGGCCGAGAAGGAGAAGGTGCTGGCCGCGGCCCGCGCCCCCCGCAACCTGAAGCACCACACCGCCCGCGGCCAGTACACCGCCGGATGGGCGGGCGGCCAGAAGGTGCGGGGCTTCCTGGAGGAGGACGGCATCCCGGCCGACTCCCAGACCGAGACGTACGCGGCGTTCCGCGTCGACATCGACAACCGGCGCTGGGCTGGCGTCCCCTTCTACCTGCGCGCGGCGAAGCGCATGCCGCGCCGGGTGACCGAGGTCGCGTTCATGATGCGTCCGGCCCCGCACCTGCCGTTCCAGATGTCCGACACCGAACAACTCGGCGTCAACGCGTTGGTGCTCCGGATCCAGCCGAACGAGGGCATCACGCTCCGCTTCGGCGCGAAGGTGCCCGCGACCCCGATGGAACTCCGCGACGTCACGATGGACTTCGACTACGGCACCAGCTTCGCCGAGTCGAGCCCCGAGGCGTACGAGCGGCTCATCCTCGACGTCCTGCTCGGCGATCCGCCGCTGTTCCCCCAGCACCGTGAGGTCGAGTTGTCGTGGATGATCCTCGACCCGATCCTCGACTACTGGGCCCAGAAGGAGCACCAGCCCGAGGGGTATGCGGCTGGCACGTGGGGCCCGCCCTCGGGCGCGGCGATGCTGGAGCGCGACGGCTTCGCGTGGCGACGTCCTTAAGGCGGCTAGGAGACAACCATGATCACGACCCTCAAGGACACGACGTCCGCCAAGATCCAGGTCGCCATCACCCAGGCTCGCCAGAGCGTCGGCGCGGCGTCCGGCATGGTGTTCACGATGCTGGCGGTCCCGACCGCCGACGAGTTCGACGACGTCTTCGACGCCTGCGTCGACGCGGGACGCGAGCACCCCTCGCGCATCATCATCGCCACGGACGGGTCCGCGCGCACCGATCGCCTGGACGCTGAACTCCACATCGGCGACGAGATCCCCGGTGAGGTGATCGCGCTGAAGTTCCACGGCGAGCTCATGCACCACAAGACCTCGGCCATGCTGCCCCTGCTGCTGCCGGACTCCCCCGTCATCGCGTGGTGGCCCGGCAAGGCGCCGGCGTCCGTGTCGGAGGACAGGATCGGCAGGCTGGCCGTCCGTCGCATCACGGACGCCATGGGCACCGATGACCCGCTGGGCACCCTCGTGGCGCGGGCGGACACCCTCGCCCCCGGTGACACCGACCTCACTTGGACCCGCCTCACCCCGTGGCGCGCCCTGCTCGCCTCGGCGCTGGACAACCACGAGGTGCCCGTCCTGTCCGCCAAGGTGACGGCCGCCCCCGACAACGCCGGCGGGCTGTTGCTGGCCGCGTGGCTGCGGTCGCGCCTGGGCGTCCATGTCGAGTTCGAAGCGGACGGGGGTCCCGGCATCACGGGGGTCATCCTCACCACCGCCGACGGCGACATCACGCTGAAGCGTCCGGACGGCAAGATGGCCACGTTCACCGCACCCCGGACGCCGCCCCGATCCGTGGCGCTGCGTCGCCGTGAGCTCAGTGCACTGCTGGGTGAGGAACTGCGCCGCCTCGACACCGACAAGGTCTTCCTGGAGTCGATGTCGTGCCTCCGAACGATCATGACGGGTGGGAACTGACGTGGAACAGATCCTGCGTTGGGCGAGCGGAACCGACCTCACGGACGGGGTGGCCGAGCGCCTGATGTCCCGGCTCGTCGAGCTCCAGTCCGCCACCGAGGGATCGGTACACCTGTGCCTCACGGGTGGGCGGATCGCCAACCGGATCTACGACGCGTTCGCCGACCTCGTGGAGGGTTCCGGCCTGGACTCCGAACGGATCGAACTCTGGTGGGGGGACGAACGCTTCGTCCCGACCGAGGACCCGGACCGCAACGCCGGCCATGCCCTCGCCATCCTGGCCCGGACCCTGCAGGTGAGTTCGGCCCACACCCACGCCATGTCGGCGGCGGACGGCGTCACCGACAACGAGGCCTCCGCGCTGACGTATGCCAAGGAGCTCGGCGACACCGTGTTCGACATCTGCCTGCTGGGCATGGGCGAGGACGGCCACGTGGCGTCCATCTTCCCGAACCACCCGTCCTTCGAGGAGACCTCGCACACCGTGATCGGCGTGAGCGACTCCCCCAAGCCACCGGCGTCCCGCATCAGCCTGACCGTACCCACGCTCAGCCGCAGCCGCGAGGTGTGGTTTCTGGTGAGCGGCTCCAACAAGGCGGACGCCGTGGCCCGCTCCTACGCGGGCGACCCCAGCCTTCCGGCCGGGGTCGTACGGGGCACCGAGCGGACCCTGTGGTTCCTGGACAAGGCCGCAGCCTCAGGCATCCCCTACCACGAGTGCAGCTTCTGAGCTGCCGTCGTGCGCAGGGGCGCCGTCGGGGCCAGCGTCAGTAGATGACCTCACCGGCGGCGCGACGCGCGCGCAGGCCGGCGAGAGCCTCGGCGAGGATGGCCTCGGCCTCGGCGTCCGTACGGCGCTCCTTCACATAGGCGAGGTGCGTCTTGTACGGGGTGATCCGCGGCGGGGGAGGCGGGTTCTCCGCGTCGCAGTTCGCGGGGAGACCGCAGCGCGGGCAGTCCCACTCCTCGGGGAGCACGGCGTCCGCCGCGAAGGCGGGACGCGTCTCGTGCCCGTTGCTGCAGTAGAAGGACACGTACAGGCGCGGCGCGGAGTCACCGCGCTCCGCCTCGCCCATGGGACCCGCACCGACACGGCTGCCGCGGATGGCGCTACCACCGACCACTGTTGAGAACTCCTTGCTTGCGTCTGAGTAGAGGGGCTTGCGGCTGTCAGCCGAGGACGCCCACGTCGGGGAACCAGCGGTACAGGGCCAGCAACATGAGGATGCAGGCCAGCCACACGAGGCCGACGATGATCGTGAGCCGATCGAGGTTCCGCTCGGCGACCGAAGAGCCCCCATGGCTGGTCGACATGCCGCCACCGAAGAGATCGGACATGCCGCCGCCCCTGTTCTTGTGGAGCAACACGAACATGGCCAGGGCCAGGGACGTCAGGACCAGGAGGATCGACACGGAGAGGATCGGCCAGGTCATGAGGGGAGCAATGGTCACCCGAGGAGTTTAACCCAAGCGCGAGGGGCCGGTGACCACGTGGTCACCGGCCCCTCGGGTTCTGTCCGATCAGTTCTGGTAGAAGAGGACGATCTTCGCGAACTCCTCCGGATCGAGGCTCGCGCCGCCGACCAGGGCACCGTCGACATCGGGCTGCGCCATGATGTCCACGATGTTGCCCGACTTCACCGAACCGCCGTACTGGATGCGCACGGCGTCCGCGGCCCGGTCACCCAGCAACTCGCGCACGCGGCCGCGGATCGCACCACAGACCTCCTGCGCGTCGTCGGGGGTGGCGACCTCGCCGGTGCCGATGGCCCAGACGGGCTCGTAGGCGATGACCAGCCCGCCCACCTGCTCGGCCGACAACCCGGCGAGCACCTTGTCGACCTGGGCGAGCACGAACGGCACCTGCTCCCCCGCCTTGCGCACGTCGAGCTTCTCACCGACGCAGATGATCGGGGTCATCCCGGCCGCGAGCACGACCTTGGCCTTCTCGTTGACCAGCTCGTCCGACTCCGCGTGGTAGTCGCGTCGCTCGGAGTGGCCGACGACCACGTAGGCGCACTTGAGCTTGGACAGCATCTCCGCCGACACCTCACCGGTGTAGGCGCCCTTGTCGTGCACCGAGACGTCCTGCGCGCCATAGGTGATGGTGAGCTTGTCGCCCTCCACCAGCGTCTGGACCGTCCGCAGGTCGGTGAAGGGGACCATCACGGACGCCTCGGCCTGGGCCGGGTCGTACTTGGCATCCTTCAGCGACCACGCCAGCTTCTGGACGACCCCGGCCGCCTCGACGTGGTTCAGGTTCATCTTCCAGTTGCCCGCCATCAGCGGGACGCGGTTTGCCACGGGTCAGTTCCCTTCGAGGACGGCCAGGCCCGGGAGCGTCTTGCCCTCGAGGTACTCCAACGACGCGCCGCCGCCGGTCGAGATGTGACCGAACTGGTCGTCGGCGAAGCCGAGCTGACGGACGGCCGCGGCGGAGTCACCGCCACCGACGACCGTGAAGGCGTCGGTCTCGGCCAGGGCCTGGGCGACCGCCCGGGTGCCCTCGGCGAAGTCGGCGACCTCGAACACGCCCATCGGGCCGTTCCAGAAGACGGTCTTCGCGCCCTTGATGGCCTCGGCGTACGCCTTGGCGGTGTCGGGACCGATGTCGAGGCCCATCTGGTCGGCCGGCATCGCGTCGGCGGCCACGACCGTCTTCTCGTAGGGGCCGTCACCGGACGGGAAGCTCGGCGACACGAGGGCGTCCGACGGGATGAGGAGCTTCTTGCCCTGGGCCTCGGCGTCCTTCATGTAGCCGTTGACGGCGTCGACCTTCTCGGCGTCCAGGAGCGAGGTGCCGACCTCGTAACCCTTGGCCTTCTGGAAGGTGTAGCCCATGCCGCCGCCGATGATCAGGGTGTCGGCGACCTTGAGCAGGTTGTCGATGACGCTCAGCTTGTCGGCGACCTTGGCGCCACCGAGCACGACCACGTAGGGGCGCTCCGGGGTCTCGGTGAGCTTCTTGAGCACCTCGACCTCCTTCGCGACGAGGTGGCCGGCCGCGTTGGGCAGCATCTTGGCGACGTCGTAGACGGAGGCCTGCTTGCGGTGCACGACACCGAAGCCGTCGGAGACGAACACGTCACCGAACTCCGCGTACTTGGCCGCCAGGTCCTCGCGCTCGGTGTCCACCTTGGACTCCTCGGCGGGCTCGTAGCGGACGTTCTCGAGCATGACGATGTCGCCATCCTCCATGGACGCCACGGCTGCCTTGGCCGACTCGCCCACCACGTCCTCGGCCAGCGTGACCTTGGCGTCGATGAGCTCGCCGAGCCGCTTGGCGGCCGGGGCGAGGGAGTACTTGGGGTTGACCTCACCCTTGGGGCGACCCAGGTGAGCCATCACGACGACCTTCGCACCGGCCTCCGTGAGCTGCTTCAGCGTCGGGAGGGCGGCCTTGATACGGCCGTCATCGGTGATGGTCTCGCCGTCCAGCGGGACATTGAAATCACAGCGGATCAGGACGCGCCGGCCCTTGAGATCCCCGAGATCATTGATGGACTTCACCTGGGTTCGCCTTTCAGGATTCGGTGGTGGTGGGTGTGGTCAGAGCTTGGACGCGACGAGCTCGGTGAGCTTCACCAGCTGGTTCGAGTAGCCCCACTCGTTGTCGTACCACGAGACGACCTTGACCTGGTTGCCGATGACCTTGGTGAGGCCGGCGTCGAAGATCGAGGCGGCCGGATCGGTCTCGATGTCCTTGGACACGATCGGGTCCTCGGTGTAGACGAGGATGCCCTTGAGCGGACCCTCGGAAGCGGCCTTCTTGATGATCTCGTTGACCTCTTCGACGGTGGTCTCGCGGGCGGCCTCGAAGGTGAGGTCGGTGGCGGAACCGGTCGGGGTCGGGACGCGCATGGCGTAGCCATCCAGCTTGCCCTTGAGCTCGGGCAGCACGAGCGCGACGGCCTTGGCGGCGCCGGTCGTGGTCGGGACCATGTTCAGGGCCGCGGCGCGCGAGCGACGCAGGTCCTTGTGCGGGCCGTCCTGCAGGTTCTGGTCCTGCGTGTAGGCGTGGATGGTGGTCATGAGGCCCTTGACGATACCGAGGTTGTCGTTGAGCGCCTTGGCCATCGGGGCGAGGCAGTTCGTGGTGCAGGACGCGTTGGAGATGATCGTCTGCGACCCGTCGTACAGGTTGTCGTTGACGCCCATGACGATGGTGATGTCCTCGTTCTTCGCCGGGGCGGAGATCAGGACCTTCTTGGCGCCGGCGTCGATGTGGGCCTTGGCCTTGGTGGCGTCGGTGAAGAAGCCGGTGGACTCCACGACGATGTCGACACCGAGCTCGCCCCAGGGCAGGTTGGCCGGATCCTTCTCGGCGAACGCCTTGATCTGCTTGCCGTTGGCGGTGATGGACTCGTCGTCGAACGTCACGTCACCCTCGAAACGGCCCAGGATCGAGTCGTACTTGAGGAGGTGGGCGAGAGTCTTGTTGTCGGTGAGGTCGTTGACGGCGACGACCTCGACGTCAGCGCCGGAGGCGATGAGGGCGCGGTAGAAGTTGCGACCAATGCGACCGAAGCCGTTGATGCCTACCTTGACAGTCATGAAAGTGGGTCTCCTTGAGATAAGGAATCTCGCCCGCTCGTGACGAGAACTGGACGAGTCCACCCTACCCAAAATCGCGGGGGCCCAAGGACCCGTGGACCAGTTGTCCGGCAAGCGGAACCGCCACATCACGACGTGCCGTAGTATTGGCCGTCCCCGAGGCGGCCCGCCTCAGTCGTGGTCGAGCATCTCGGGTGTCAAGGACGCCTCCGTGCCGGGGATCCCCAGCTCCTGGGCCCGCTTGTCCGCGGTCGCCAGCAGGCGGCGGATGCGGCCGGCCACCGCGTCCTTGGTCAACGGCGGCTGGTGCAGTTGACCCAACTCCTCCAGGCTCGCCTGCTTGTGCTCCAGACGCAGCAACCCCGCGTCCCGCAGGTGCTCGGGGACGTCCTCGCCCAGGATCTCCAACGCGCGCTGCACACGGGCCCCGGCCGCCACGGCGGCCTGGGCGGAACGGCGCAGGTTGGCGTCGTCGAAGTTGGCCAGGCGGTTCGCGGACGCCTTGATCTCCCGGCGCATCCGGCGGTCCTCCCAGGCCAGCAGCGTCTCGTGGGCACCCAACCGGGTGAGCATGGCGGAGATGGCGTCACCGTCCCGGATGACGACGCGGTCCACCCCGCGCACCTCGCGCGCCTTCGCCTGGATGCCGAGCCGACGGGCGGCACCCACGAGGGCGAGCGCAGCCTCGGAACCGGGGCAGGTGACCTCCATCGACATCGACCGACCGGGCTCGGTCAGGGAACCGTGGGCCAGGAAGGCGCCGCGCCACACGGCGGTGGCCACGTCGAGACCGCCCGACACGACGGCGGCGGGCAGGCCGCGCACCGGGCGTCCGCGCGAGTCGATGAGGCCGGTCTGGCGGGCGAGGGAGTCCCCGTCCTTGATGAGGCGGACGACGTAGCGCGTCCCGCGGCGGAGGCCGCTCGGGGTGACCACGACGAACTCGCAGGTGAAGCCGAACAGGTCGGCGATGGCAGTCCGGAGCCGACGGGCGGCCGCACCCGTGTCCAGGTCGACCTCGACGATGATCTTCCCCCCGGCGAGGTGCAGGCTCCCCGCGAACCGCAGCAGGGAGGCGACCTCGGCCTTGCGTACGGCGGGCTTGGTCACCGGCACGTTGGCCAGCTCTGCCTTCACGTCTGCGGTCAGTGCCATGCGCGCCAGCCTAACGTCCCATCAAGTCCGCGTAGACGCCCGCGAGGCGGTTGACGTCATGGCGCGGACTGCCGTCCTTGGCGCGCACGGGCGCGATGACCAGCTCCGCCCCCAGCGACGCCGCGTACGTCGCGAGGTGCGGGTCGCCCTGCGCGTAGGAGGGGTCGCAGACGATGGAGTCCAGACGGAGGCTCGGCGCGTGATCGGCCAACGCCTCCAGGTGCGCGGACGCCGAGAAGCCGTCCGTCTCGTCCGCCGCGACCAGGTTCATGGTCAGGATCCGCCGGGCCCCCGTCGTGCAGATCGCGTCGGCCAGCTCGGGAACCAGCAGGTGCACGAGCACCGATGTGAACCACGATCCCGGACCGAGCACGACGTGGTCGGCGGCCATGAACGCCTCGATCGCCTCAGGTCGGGCGGGCGGCCCGTCGGGCAGCAGGCGCACCTCCCGCACCAGGCCGCGGCACTTGGCGACGCTGGCCTGCCCCCTCACCCGCGTGACCTCGTCCGGACGCAGCGGGTCCACGCCGATGACGTCCGCCTCGATCTCCAGCGGGACCCCCGCCATGGGCAGCACCCGGCCCTGCGCCCCCAGCAGCTTGCCGACCATGTCGAGACCCGCCACCGGATCGCCCAGCCGCTGCCAGATGCCCGCGATCAGGAGGTTGCCGATGGCGTGCCCGCCGAGCGGACCGACCCCCTCGAAGCGCGACTGCAACACATCGGCCCAGATGCGTCCGTCCTCGTCGTCACCGCACAGGGCCGCCAGGGCCATCCGCAGGTCGCCGGGCGGGAGGATGTCGAACTCGTCACGGAGGCGTCCCGACGACCCCCCGTCGTCCGCGACCGTCACCACGGCGGTGATCCTGCTCGTCACCCGGCGCAACGCGCGCAGGGAGGCCGCCAACCCGTGCCCACCACCGAGCGCAACGACGGACGGCAGGCCCCCGTCGATCTCGGGTTTCACTCGAGCCCCAGGTCCCTGTGGATCACGTGCACGCCGATGCCTGCCTCCCGCATGCGGCGTGCGAGCTCCTCGACGATCGCGGTGGACCGGTGCTTGCCGCCGGTGCAGCCCACCGCGACCGTGGCCAGGCGCTTGCCTTCGCGCACGTAGCCGGGCACCACCGTGGTGAGCATCGCCTCAACGGCGTCCAGCCACGGGCCGGCGTCGGACTGGCCCAGCACGTACGACGACACCGGCTTGGACAGGCCGTTCTGCGGACGCAGTTCAGGCACCCAGTGCGGGTTGGGCAGGAACCGGACGTCCAAGACCATGTCGGCGTCGATGGGCAGCCCGTTCTTGAAGCCGAACGACATGATCGTCAGCCGCATCTCGCGGTCGTCGGCGGTGTTGAAGGCGTACGCGACGCGGTTGGAGAGCTGGTGCACCGTAAGCTCGGAGGTGTCGACCACGAGGTCGGCGGCACCGCGCAGCGTGGCGAGCAGCTCACGCTCGCGCTGGATGCCGTCCAGCAGGCGGCCCTCCCCCTGCAGCGGGTGGGGGCGGCGGACGTGCTCCTGTCGCTTCACGATCACCTGGTCGTTGGCCTCCACGAACAGGATCTGCGGCCACACGCCCATCTGGGCGAGGGCGTCGAAGGCCGTCGGGATCTGGTCGAACTCGTTGCGGGTGCGCACGTCGAGGACCACCGCGACCTTGTCGAACCCGGACTCGCTGGCGGTCTGGATCAACTCGTCCAGCAGGGTGGGCGGCAGGTTGTCGACGACGTACCAACCGAGATCCTCCAACGCGTGCGCCGCGGTCCGGCGACCCGCGCCCGACATTCCGGTGATGGCCACGAAACGGGTGGAGGCAACGCTCATGCAGACATCATGTCAGGTCACTTCGCCGGTCGCGGTGTTGATGACGTCCCCGGGTTCCCGGGCCGCGAGGGCCGCCTTGACGGCCTGGGCGGTCTTCGGCCCGAAGCCCGGCACCCGCGCGATGTCGTCGACGTCGGCCTCGCGCAGCTTCTTCAGGCTGCCGAAGTGCTTGACCAGCGCCTTGCGGCGGAGCTCTCCCAGGCCGGGCACCCCGTCCAGCAGGGAATCGACCATCGACTTGCTGCGACGCCCGCGGTGGTGGTTGATGGCGAAGCGGTGGGCCTCGTCGCGGGCCCGCTGGAGCAGGTACAGCCCCTCGGAGGACCGCGGCAGGATCAGCGGGAACTCCTCGCCGGGGAGCCACACCTCCTCCAGCCGCTTGGCCAGGCCGATCAGCGGCACGTCGGTGATGCCCAGCTCGTCCATGGCCGCCTGGGCCGCCGCGACCTGGGGTGCGCCGCCGTCGACGACCAGGAGGCTGGGCTTGTAGGCGAACTTGCGCGCGACACCGGTGGTGGCGTCGACGAGCACGGCATCCTCACCCGTCAGGGAGGCCTGGTCCTCCAGGTACCGACGGAACCGGCGCGTGATCACCTCGTGGATGCTGCCGACGTCGTCCGAGCCCTCGACCGTCCGGATCACGAAGCGGCGGTACTCCGACTTGCGGGCCAGGCCGTCCTCGAAGACGACCATCGAGCCGACGACCTCGGTGCCCTGCAGGTGCGAGATGTCGTAGCACTCGATGCGCAGGGGCGGGGATTCGAGGCCGAGGGCGTCCTGCAGTTCCTCCAGGGCGCGGTTGCGGGTGGAGAGGTCGGACGCGCGCTTGGTCTTGTGCAGCGCGAGCGCCTCGCCGGCGTTGCGGGCGACGGTGTCCATGAGGACGCGCTTGTCGCCGCGCTGGGGCACGTTGACCGTGACGCGGGAGCCACGGACGTCGGTGAGCAGGTCTGCCAGCGCGTGCCCGGACGCCGGCCGCACCGGAACCAGGACCTCGCGGGGGATGCCGCCGGAGATGTCGGCCAGGTCGGGGTCGGCGTACAGCTGCAGGCAGAAGTTCTCGATGACCTCCTCGAGCGTGGAGTCGTCCGCGCGATCGGCCACCCAGCCGCGCTGGCCGAGGACCCGACCGTGACGGACGTGGAACACCTGGATCGCCACCTCGAGCTCGTCGGCGGCCACGGCGATCACGTCGGCGTCCGTGGCGTCGCCGAGGACGATCGCGTTGCGCTCGGTGGCCGAGGTGAGCGCGGCGAGCTTGTCGCGCAGGACGGCAGCCTTCTCGAACTCGAGGTTGTCGGACGCCTGCAGCATCGCGTGCTTGATGCGACGCGTGAGCTGGTTGGTGTTGCCGGCGAGGAAGTCGCAGACGTCGCTGACCAGTTCGCGGTGGGCGACCGGGTCGATCCACCCCACGCAGGGGGCGGCGCACTTGCCGATGTGCGCGAGCAGGCAGGGACGGCCGGACGCCTGCGCGTTGCGGAACACACCGTTCGTGCACGACCGCATCGGGAACACGCGCAGCAGGGAGTCGATCGTCTCGCGAATGGCCCACGCCTGCGCGTAGGGACCGTAGTAGCGGTTGCCCTTGCGCTTGGCACCACGGCCGACGAACACGCGCGGGATCTCGTCGCCCCACGTCACGCACACCCACGGGTAGGACTTGTCGTCGCGGTACTTGATGTTGAACCGCGGGTCGAACTGCTTGATCCACGTGTACTCGAGCTGCAGCGACTCCAACTCGTTCTGGACGACCGTCCACTCGACCTTCGCCGCCGTCCGCACCATCGTCTGGGTGCGGAAGTGCAGCCCGGCCGGGTCGGCGAAGTACGAGTTCAAGCGCTGGCGCAGGTTCTTCGCCTTGCCGACATAGATGACCGTGCCGGACGGATCACTGAAGCGGTAGACGCCGGGATCGGTCGGGATCGTGCCGGGCGCCGGTCTGTAGGACGCCGGGTCAGCCATACCCTCCAGCTTAGGTCGCGGCGCCGACAGCTGCCCGATCCCGCCGAGGGCCTGGCCGGGCGCCTCCTCCGGACCCGGCACCCTCATCAACCACCTCATCAAACACCTGTACGAGTGATGCACACCTGCATCACTCCCACAGTCCCCGACCACACCCCGTCGGACTCCACGCGCAGGGCCTTCTGTCACCCTGCTCCTTCCGTGACGGGGGCTCGCCACCGTCGGACTAGGATGAGTGCATGACTCCCGACCGTCGAACCTTCCTGACCGGGGCCGGGCTGGCCGCACTCGCCGTGGGCACCGGAGCCCTGGCGGGCTGCAGTGCCCCGACCCGCACCTCGCCCGGCGCTCCTCCGACCGGCAAGACGCTGTCCATCCCGACCAACCGCATCCCGGTCGGTGGTGGCGTGATCCTGGACGAGGCCAACTTCGTGGTGACGCAGCCCACCGCCGGCGAGTTCAAGGCGTTCAGCAAGACGTGCACCCACCAGGGCTGCCCGGTGTCGGAGATCCGCGGGCAGGACATCCATTGCAGGTGCCACGGCGCCAGGTTCTCGATCGTGGACGGCTCCGTCACCAACGGGCCCGCGGCCAAGCCGCTCAAGGCCGCCAAGGCGGTCGTGGACGGCGACCAGGTGCAGGTGTCGGTCTGACCCCTCAGCGCTCCAGCATCGGCTTGAGGAACTGCCCGGTGTAGCTGTCCGGGTTGACCGCGATCTCCTCCGGCGTGCCGATGCCGACGACCGTCCCGCCACCGGAGCCGCCCTCGGGCCCCATGTCGATGACCCAGTCCGCGGTCTTGATCACGTCGAGGTTGTGCTCGATCACGATGATCGAGTTGCCCTGGTCGACGAGGCGGTTGAGCACCGTCAGGAGCTTGCTGATGTCCTCGAAGTGCAGGCCCGTGGTGGGCTCGTCGAGGATGTAGACGGTCTTGCCGGTGGAACGGCGCTGCAGTTCGGTGGCGAGCTTGACGCGCTGCGCCTCACCACCAGACAGCGTCGTCGCCGGCTGGCCCAGGCGGACGTAACCCAAGCCGACGTCGACGAGCGTCGTCATGTAGCGGGAGATCGCGTTGATCGGGGCGAAGAACTCGGCCGCCTCCTCGATCGGCATGTCGAGGACCTGGGCGATGGTCTTGCCCTTGTAGTGCACCTCGAGGGTCTCGCGGTTGTAGCGGGCGCCGTTGCAGACCTCGCAGGGCACGTACACGTCGGGCAGGAAGTTCATCTCGATCTTGATGGTGCCGTCGCCCGCGCAGTTCTCGCACCGGCCGCCCTTGACGTTGAAGGAGAACCGGCCCGGTTGGTACCCGCGAACCTTCGCCTCGGGGGTCTCGGCGAAGAGCTTCCGGATGCGGTCGAACACGCCGGTGTACGTCGCGGGGTTGGACCGTGGCGTCCGCCCGATCGGGCTCTGGTCGACGTGGATCGCCTTGTCGACGTTCTCCAGGCCGGCGATCTTCGTGTGGCGGCCCGGTACGTCCTTGGCCGAGTACAGGTGCCGCGCCAACGCCTTGCTCAAGATGTGGTTCACCAGCGAGCTCTTGCCCGACCCGGACACGCCCGTCACGGCCACCATGCAGCCCAGCGGGAAGTCGACCGTGACGCTCTTGAGGTTGTTCTCGGACGCCCCCTCGATCGTCAGCCGCTTGCCGTTGCCCGGGCGTCGGACCGCCGGGACGGGGATGCTCCGCCGCCCCGACAGGTACGCCCCCGTGAGCGACTTCTCGTCGGCGAGCAGCTCCGCCACCGACCCCGACACGATCACGTTGCCGCCGTGCTCACCCGCGCCCGGGCCGATGTCGACGACGTGGTCCGCGGTGCGGATCGTGTCCTCGTCGTGCTCGACGACGATCAGGGTGTTGCCCAGGTCCCTCAACCGGATCAGCGTGTCGATGAGGCGCCGGTTGTCGCGCTGGTGCAGGCCGATGGACGGCTCGTCCAGCACGTACAGGACGCCGACCAGCCCCGACCCGATCTGGGTGGCCAGCCGGATGCGCTGGGCCTCACCACCGGACAGGCTGCCCGCCGACCGGGCCAGCGTGAGGTAGTCCAGGCCGACGTCCACCAGGAACCGGAGGCGCTCGTTGACCTCCTTGACGACCCGCTCGGCGATGGCCGCCTCGCGCTCGGACAACGTGAGGCCCCGCATGAAGGTGAGGCACTCGCCGATCGACAGGTTGGACACCTCGGCGATGTTGAGACCCCCGAGGGTCACCGCCAGCGAGGTCGGCTTGAGCCGGGCCCCGTGGCACGCGTCGCAGGGCCGCTCCCGCATGAACCCGGCGAACCGGTCACGGGCGTTGTCGCTCTCCGCCTCGGTGAAGCGACGCCGGACGAAGGGCAACGCCCCCTCGAACGTCGCGTTGTAGCTCGTCGTCCGCCCGTGCCGGTTGGTGTTGGTGACCCGCAACGTGCCCTTCACCCCGTTGAGGATCATGCCCTGGATCCTGGTGGGCAGTTCGGCCCAAGGCGTGTTCACCGAGAAGCCGTACTCGGCCGCGAGCGTCCGGAAGATCGCCTGGAAATAGCCCGAGACGTAGACGGAGTTCCACGGCACGACCGCGTTCTCGGCGAGGCTCTTGCTGCGGTCCGGAACGACGAGGTCGGGGTCGACCTCCATGCGCGTGCCCAGGCCTGAACACGTCGGGCAGGCGCCCCACGGGGCGTTGAACGAGAACTGGCGGGGCTCGAGCTCCTCCAGGGAGATGTCGTGGTTGTTCGGGCAGGCCAGCTTCTCGGAGTAGCGCCGGTGCCGGCCCGGATCCCCCTCGGGGACGTCGACGAACTCGAGCTCGACCACGCCGGAGGCCAGGTTGAGCGCCGTCTCGACCGAGTCGGTCAGGCGCTGCTTGATGGACGCCTTGGCCGCGAGCCGGTCGACCACCACCTCGATGTTGTGGCGGATCTGCTTGTCCAGCGTCGGGGGGCTCGTCAACTGGTGGATCTCCCCGTCCACCCGGACGCGGGTGAAGCCCTGCGTGATGTAGGACCGCATGAGGTCGATGTGCTCACCCTTGCGGCCGCGGACGACCGGGGCGAGCACCATGAACTTGGTGCCCTCGGGCAACTCCAGCAGCCGATCGACGATCTGCTGCGGGGACTGGCGGCTGATCGGCTCCCCGCATTCCGGGCAGTGCGGGTGCCCGATGCGGGCGTACAGGAGGCGCAGGTAGTCGTAGACCTCGGTGATGGTGCCGACGGTGGACCGCGGGTTGCGGCTGGTCGACTTCTGGTCGATCGCGACGGCGGGAGAGAGGCCCTCGATGAAGTCGACGTCCGGCTTGTCCATCTGCCCCAGGAACTGCCGGGCGTACGCCGACAGCGACTCCACGTAGCGCCGCTGGCCCTCGGCGAAGATCGTGTCGAACGCCAGGGACGACTTTCCCGATCCCGACAGCCCGGTGAAGACGATCAGGGAATCCCGCGGAAGTTCCAGGCTCACGTTCCGCAGGTTGTGCTCGCGCGCACCCGCGACGATCAGACGTTCGGTCACCCGCCCCATGGTAGGCGCGTGCTCCGACGGTTCCTGCATGGGCAGGCCTTGCAGCGACCGACAGTACGGCTAGGGTGACGCCATGCTCTCGATCCTGAACCAAGGCCAGGTCGAGCCGGTCCTCAAGCGCATCGCGGTGGCGACGCAGGCCCTGCTGCGCCACACCCTGGACCTCGACGAGGAGGCGTGGCACGCGCCCTCGCTGCTCCCGGGCTGGTCGCGCGCGCACGTCGCCACCCATCTCAGCCGCAACGCGGACGCGCTGCGCCGGGTCATCGCGGCCGCGCGGACGGGTGACCCCTCACCCCTGTACCCGTCCCAGGCCGCGAAGTTCAACGACATCGAGCGGGGGGCGGAGCGCTCCGGCCTCGAGCTCCACGTCGACCTCGACACCTCGGCCGCCGAGTTGGCCACCCTGACGGACCGGGTCGAGGACTGGCTCGCGCCCGTCCGGCTCCTCGACGGCGAGTTCCCCCTGTCGTTGGTGACCCTGATCCGGCTCCACGAGCTCACCCTGCACCACCTCGACCTGGACGCCGGCCTCACCTGGGAGGACGTCGCGCTCGTCCCCGCCCGCTGGATGCTGGACTGGATGCTCCTCCTGCTCCGCGACGACGAGTCACTCCCCGCCGTCGACATCGTGTCGGACTCCGGCCTCACCGCCTCGCTGGGGAGCGTCGGCGAGCGCATCACCGTCACCGGGCCCGACGCCGCCCTGTGGGCGTGGGTGACCGGCCGCACCCAGGGCGACGGATTGGCCGACACCGGCGGCATCACCTGGCCTATCGCGGGCTGACGCCGAGAGCCCGCCCGGCTAGGGTGCGACCATGGAGATCACGAGCGCCGTCGTCGGCTCGATGGCGAACAACGCGTACCTGCTGGTCGACTCGGGCGAGGGCCTGCTCATCGACGCCGCTGATGACCCGATCGCGCTGCTCGCCCTCATCGGCGACACCCCCATCCGCGCCATCGTCACGACCCATCGCCACCCCGACCACATCGCCGCCCTGGCCACGGTCGCCTCGCACACCGGCGCACGACTGATCGCCGGGGCGCCGGACGCCGACGCCATCGCCGAGGCCACGGGCGTCACGATCGACGAACGGGTCTGGGACGGCGACACCGTCCGCGTCGGGGACGTCGAACTCGAGGTGGTCGGGCTGGTCGGCCACACCCCGGGCTCCATCGCGCTGGCCCACACACCGACCCGCGGCAAGGCCCACCTCTTCACCGGGGATTCCCTGTTCCCCGGGGGCGTCGGCAGGACCCACAACCCGGAGGACTTCTCCTCCCTGCTCGACGACGTCACCCACAAGCTCTTCGACCGCTTCGGCGACGACACGACCGTCTCACCGGGCCACGGCGACCCCACGACCTTGGGCGCGGAGCGCCCCCACCTGGCGGAGTGGCGCGAACGCGGTTGGTGAGCCGGCGGCCTACTTGGTGGCCTCCACCACCTGCCGGATGGTCTTCTTCAGCTCGGCGATCTCGTCGCGCAGGCGGGCGGCCGTCTCGAACTGGAGCTCGCGCGCGGCCTCGTGCATCTGGTCCGACAGCTCGTGGACGAGCTGGGCCAGCTCCGAGGTTGGGAGCGAGCCGAGGTCGCGGTCGCCCTTCCTGAGGTGGGGCACCGGCGCTGTGGCCTTGTCGCCGAACCTGCCGACCACGTCGCGGGTGTCGGCGTCCTCCCGGGCTAGCATGTCGGTGATGTCGGCGATCTTCTTGCGCAGCGGCTGCGGATCGATGCCGCGTTCGGTGTTGTAGGCGGTCTGAAGCGCTCGCCGACGGTTGGTCTCGTCGATGGCGGCCACCATCGACGGGGTCATCTTGTCGGCGTACATGTGCACCTGCCCGGCCACGTTGCGAGCGGCGCGACCGATCGTCTGGATCAGCGACCGTTCCGACCGCAGGAAGCCCTCCTTGTCGGCGTCCAGGATCGCGACGAGCGACACCTCGGGCAGGTCGAGGCCCTCGCGCAAGAGGTTGATGCCCACGAGGACGTCGTACTCGCCGAGCCGCAGTTCGCGCAGCAACTCGATCCGGCGCAGCGTGTCGACCTCGGAGTGGAGGTACCGCGTCCGGATTCCGTTCTCCATGAGGTAGTCGGTGAGGTCCTCGGCCATCTTCTTGGTGAGGGTCGTCACCAGGATGCGTTCGTTCTTCACGACGCGCTCCTTGATCTCACCCATGAGGTCGTCGATCTGCCCCTTCGTGGGCTTCACGATCACCTCGGGGTCGACCAGGCCGGTGGGGCGGATGACCTGTTCGACGAAGCCGTCCGACTTCGCCATCTCGTACGGGCCGGGCGTCGCCGACAGGTACACCGTCTGGCCGATGCGCTCGACGAACTCCTCGAAGCGCAGCGGCCGGTTGTCCATCGCGCTGGGCAGGCGGAACCCGTAGTCGACCAGCGTCCGCTTGCGGGACATGTCGCCCTCGTACATGCCGCCGATCTGCGGAACGGTGACGTGGGACTCGTCGACGACGAGCACGAAGTCCTCCGGGAAGTAGTCGAGCAGGCAGTTCGGGGGCGTGCCGGGACCGCGCCCGTCGATGTGGCGCGAGTAGTTCTCGATGCCGGAGCAGGTGCCGATCTGGCGCATCATCTCCAGGTCGTAGCTCGTCCGCATGCGCAAGCGCTGGGCCTCGAGCAGCTTGTTGGACGCCTCGAGATCGGTGAGCCGCTGCTCGAGCTCGACCTCGATGTCGGCCATCGCGCGCTCCATGCGCTGGGGGCCCGCCACGTAGTGCGACGCCGGGAAGACGTAGACCTCCTGGTCCTCACTCAGCACCTCGCCGGTCAGGGGGTGGAGTGTGGAGAGCGCCTCGATCTCGTCGCCGAAGAACTCGACCCGGACGGCGTTCTCCTCGTACATCGGGAAGATCTCCATCGTGTCGCCGCGGACCCGGAAGGTGCCGCGGGTGGCCGCGAGGTCGTTGCGCCCGTACTGGTTGCTCACGAGCCGGCGGGCCAGCCCCTCCATGTCGTGGCTCTCCCCCACCCGGAGGCGGATCATGCGATCCACGTACTCCTGCGGCGTGCCCAGACCGTAGATGGCGGACACGGTCGCCACCACGATCACGTCGCGGCGGGTCAGCAGCGAGTTGGTGGCCGAGTGCCGCAGGCGCTCGACCTCTTCGTTCAGCGAGCTGTCCTTCTCGATGTAGGTGTCCGACTGCGGGACGTACGCCTCGGGCTGGTAGTAGTCGTAGTAGCTGACGAAGTACTCCACCGCGTTGTCGGGGAAGAACTGGCGCAACTCGTTCGCGAACTGGGCCGCCAGCGTCTTGTTGGGCTGCATCACGAGCATCGGACGCTGGAGCCGCTCGGCGAGCCAGGCCACCGTGGCCGTCTTGCCCGTGCCGGTGGCACCCAGCAGCACGACGTCCTGCTCCCCGGCCATGATGCGGCGCTCCAACTCGGCGATCGCGGTCGGCTGGTCGCCGCCGGGCTCGAAGTCGGCGTGGACCTTGAACGGGGCCACGCGGCGCTGGATGTCGGTGGTGGGACGCATGGTTCCCAGCGTAGGCGGCGCCTCGGACAATCAGCGTGGGGCCCCGTCAGGTCGTGCGGACGAAGGTCACTCGAACCGGCCGTCGAGCACCCACGCCACCATCAGCACCACCACGCTGGTGACCAACAGCACGAACGAGAGGCCGACCGCCAGGCTGAGGTTCGACTCGAACCCGATGAAGATCGCCAGCGGCATGGTCTGCGTGACCCCCTCGCGGTTGCCGGCGAAGAAGATCGTGGCGCCGAACTCCCCCAGCGCGCGCGCCCAGGCCAGGACCAGCCCGCTCATGATCGCCCGACGCGCGCCCGGGACCATGATGTGCGCGAACAGCTTCACCTCGGAGGCCCCGTCGACGACAGCCGCCTCGGCGATCGTCGGATCGATGTCGGCGAAGCCCACCCGGGCGGCGCGCACGTAGAACGGTCCGGCCACGAACACCTGGGAGACCACCACGGCGGTCGTGGTGAAGGGCAGCGACACCCCCACGGCCGCCAACGGGTTCCCCAGCCAGCCGTTGCGCCCGAACACCTCCAGCAGGGCGATGCCGGCCACCATGGGCGGCAGCACGATGGGCAGGTCGACCAGCAACTGGACCACCGTCCGGCCGGGGAACCGCCATCGCGCCAAGGCGTAGGCCAGCGGCGTCCCGAAGGCGACGATGAGCGCGGCGCTGACGGCCGACGTGCCCACGGACAGGCGCACGGCGGCATGCACGGCCGGGTCGCGCAGGTACTGGCCGAGGTCACCGCTGACGGCGAGCCAGACCAGCCCGGCCAGGGGGACGGCGAGGAGCCCGACCAGCAGGGCCGCCGGGATGGCGAACGGGAGGACCTCCCGCGGTCGGGCCCGCGTCGTCACGCGGAGGGCGGCAGGTATCCGGCCTCGTCAAGGATGGTCCTGCCCTCCCCGGACGTCATGAACGTGATGAACGCCTCCGCACCGGCGGGGTTCTTCCCGGCCTTGACCGGGGCGATCGACAGGGTGAGTCGGGCGTTGAGCTCATCCGGGATGGCCACGGTCTCCGCGTCGGGCCCAACGTCGGTGACGAAGACGATGCCGGCGTCCGCCTCGCCCTTCGTGACCTTCGTGATGATCGGTTGGACGCCCATCTCGCGGCTCACCGTGTTGGCCTCCACCTTCTCGGTGAAGCCGGAGGTCGCCGCCTCGATCGAGGCGAACGCCTTGGCGGTGGTCATCCAGATCGGCAGCGTCTCGGCGGCCAGGAGCACGTCCACCCCCGGGTTCGCCAGGTCCTGGACCTTCCGCACCTGGCCGGGGTTGCCGGGCGCGACCACGACGACGAGTTCGGTGCGGGCGAGGTCCTGGACCTGGTCGGCGACGACGAGCCCTGCCTCGGCGGTGGACTTCATGTCGGCCGGGTTCGCGGCGATCCACACGTCCGGTGTGGCGCCCTTGGTGAGTTGCTCGCGCTGGATCGGGGTGTGGCCCACCTCGATGGACGCCGTCGCCCCGCTGGCCGCGAACGCGGCCGCGAGCGCCTTCGACTGGGTGGCCATGGCGCCGGGCAGGTAGACCACGACCTCGCCGGACGCCGTGGGCACCGCGCCGGCTCCGGAGGCGGCGCTCGCCGCCGGGGTGGACGCCGCCGGGGCGGGCGTCGTGGCCGGCTGGCTGCACGCGGCGAGGGGCGCCAGAGGGACGAGGGCGAGCGCGGCCAACAGGCCTCGACGGGAAAGGGACACGATGATTCCTCCTCAGGTTCACCCCAGGAGTCGTCCGCCGCGGCGCAGAAGTTCCCGTCGATCGCGACGCAGAGTTTTTCGGCGGGCCCGGGCGCGTCAGCCCGCGCGGAGGAGCGATTCCACGTGGGTGGCGGCGTCCGACCAGTGCTCCACCAGGTCCGCACGGGCTCGCGCGACCCGGGACCGGATCGTGCCCACCGGCACACCGGCGATCTCCGCCGCCTCGGCGTACGTGTAGCCCACCACCTGCGTGAGGACGAGTGCCTCTCGGCGATCCGGGTCGAGCGATGCGAGCATCGCCGAGATCTCCACCGCAGCGGACGCGTCACCGAGCACGCGCTGACCGCAGTCGGCGGCCGCGCAGGGCACCGTCGGCCGGGCGATCTGGCGACGGACGCGGTCGGCGGCCGTCCGACGAGCGATCGTCAGCAGCCACACGCGCGCCGGCGCCTCCCCCCGGAACGTGGGGAGGGCGTCCATCGCGCGCAGGTAGGTGTCCTGGGTGAGGTCGTCGGCGGCGTCCGTGCCTGCCAGGTGGGCGACGAACCTCCACACGTCGGCCTGGGTGAGCCGGATGAACTCCCCCAAAGCCGGCCGGTCGCCGCGACCGGCGGCCAGCGCGAGCGCCGTCACCTCCGCATCGCGGCGGGAGCGATCGCTGGCGGGCACACGGGGCACGTCAGCACCCTAGCGCTAGGCTCAGGACGTGCCCCAGCCGCCCTGCCCGCAGCCCCGCCGCTGGCGACGCGCGCTGTCGGCCCGGATCGACGGTGAGCCGTCGTCCGTCCCAGCCGCGCAGCTGGACGCCCACCTGACGAGTTGCGGGGAGTGTCGCGAGTGGCTCGCCCGGGCCCGGTCCATGACCCGCGAGCTGCGCGAGGACGGCCTGCGCGCGCCTGACCTCACCAGCATGCTCGTGAACGCCTCCGAGGCCCACATCTGTGCGTGCCGCACCGGTGGCCCGTGCGCCTGCACCGACTGCCAGTGTCCGACCTGCACGTGCAAACCCGGCGTCGCAGCCGGCTGAGGCGGCGGCGTCCCACGCGGGAGGCCTAAGCCCCGCGGTCCGTCCCGGTGAGGTGGGCCCATGCGGCGTCCACCTGGTCCAGCAGCGCGGAGAGGGTGCGGGCATTGTCGATGACGACGTCCGCCGCCGCCAGTCGCTCCGCGCGCGACGCCTGGGCGGCGATGCGCGCCTCGACGTCCTCTCGGCTGAGCCCGTTGCGGGCCATGACCCGCTCGACCTGGGCCTCGACCGGGACGTCCACCACGATCACGACGTCGTAGCGATCCGCCAGCCCCGTCTCCACCAACAGGGGGATGACGTCGATGACCACGGCGTCCGGGTCGGACGCCAGGGCCGCGGCCCGCAGCTGGCGGGCACGGGCCCGGACGCGGGGGTGGACGATCGCGTTGAGGTCCGCGCGCGCCGCGTCGTCGGCGAACACCAGCCGGCCCAGCGCCGGCCGGTCCAGCGACCCGTCCTCGGTGAGGACGCCGTCGCCGAAGCGCTCGACCACGGCGACCAGCCCGCCCGTGCCCGGCTCGACGACCTCGCGGGCCAGGACATCGGAGTCGATGATGACGGCACCCTTGGCCGCGAGGAGGTCCGCGACGGTCGACTTGCCGGATCCGATGCCGCCGGTGAGGGCGATGGAGCGCGGTGGGGTCATGCGTCCATCGTGCCATCAGCCGAGGCGGCGCAGTCCCGCAGCCGGTCGAGCGGCCGGTGGGCGCTGGTGCCATAGGATCTTGTCGGATGGACGCCTCCGCCCGCTTCACCGAAGCCCTCGCCCCCCGCCTCTCCCGCCTGGAGCGGAAGCTCGGCCGCACGCCCCACGTCTTCGTTCGTGCGCCCCGGCTCGACCTCACCTACCACGCGGGACCCGCGGCAGAGCCCTTCCACGCGGCGAGCGTGGGCAAGATCATCACCGCCGCCCTGGTCCTGCAGTGCGTGGAGGACGGCAGGCTGCGCCTCGACACGCCGGTCGCCGACGTCCTGCCCGCGGGCGAGATCGCGGGCCTGTTCCTGCCGGGTGCGCCCGCCACCGTCGAGCACCTGCTCACCCACACCTCCGGGGTCGCGGACTACTTCGAGGGCAGGGTGACCAGCGGCGTCAAGGCCTACAGGCAGGCCATCGCCGAGCCCCAGCGGATCTGGACGCCCGACGACCTCCTGCGGGTGAGCCGCGAGCGTCAGGTCCCGGTCGGACGCGCCGGGCATAAGTTCTCCTACAGCGACACCGGCTTCGTCCTGCTCGGACGCATCCTCGAGGAGACCACCGGCGAGGACTTCGTCACCCTCGCCCACCGCCGGATCTTCGACCGGGTGCGCCTGGCGAGCGCGTTCTACCCCTTCCGCAGCACGCCGGCGGACGGCACCACCACGTTGGCACCCCTCCTGCTGGACCGAACCGACGTGAGCGCGGCCCCGAGCCTCACCATCGACTGGGCAGGCGGGGGGATGGCCGCGACGGCGTCCGACCTGGCGCGCCTCGGCGCGGCCCTGCACGACGGGACCCTCGTGGCACCCGAGTCGATGGCCGTCATGTCCCGCCCCCGGAACAAGTTCCGACCGGGGCTCGCGTACGGCGCGGGCACGATGACGGCGATGATCGAGGGATTCGCCCCGTGGCTGCGCGGTTACCCGCGCTTGGTGGGCCACATCGGGATCACCGCGGCCCACCTGTGGCACGACCCGACCACCGGCACCGACATCGTGATCAACCTCGGCGACACCCGCCGGATGGCCACCAGCTTCCGCCTGTTCATCGAGGTGCTGGCCCTCCTGCGCCGCGGGTAGTGGAGGGACTTCCCACCGGAAACGCCGAACGGCGCCCCCACCGTGAGGTGGGAGCGCCGTTCGTGGTTCAGCAACCGGTGCCTCAGTTGGCGCCGCCGGTCAGCTTGTCGCGGAGTGCCTGCAGGGCCTCGTCGGACGCCAGCGAACCCTCGGGGGCCGCGTCGCTCGAGCCGCCGGCCGAGTAGGACGCAGTCGAGACGGCCTCGACGGCGGCCTGCGACTCGGCGGCCTCGGCCTGGGCGACCTGCTCCTTGTGGGCCATCCAGCGGGCCTGCGCCTCGGCGTACTGCTGCTCCCAGGCGCGCTGCTGCTCCTCGTAGCCGGGCTTCCACTCCTGGAGCTCCGGATCGAAGCCCTCGGGGTAGATGTAGTTGCCCTGGTCGTCGTAGTTGGCGGTCATGCCGTACAGCGACGGGTCGAAGTCCTCCGAGGCGATGTCGACGCCCTCGTTGGCCTGCTTGAGCGACAGGGAGATGCGGCGACGCTCGAGGTCGATGTCGATGATCTTGACCATGACGTCGTCGTTGACCGCGACGACCTGCTCGGGGATCTCGACGTGGCGCTCGGCCAGCTCGGAGACGTGCACGAGGCCCTCGATGCCGTCGCCCACGCGGACGAACGCACCGAACGGCACCAGCTTGGTGACCTTGCCGGGCACGATGTGACCGATCTGGTGGGTGCGGGCGAAGGTCTGCCAGGGATCCTCCTGGGTGGCCTTCAGCGACAGGGAGACGCGCTCGCGGTCCATGTCGACGTCGAGCACCTCGACGGTGACCTCCAGGCCCACCTCGACGACCTCGGACGGGTGGTCGATGTGCTTCCAGGACAGCTCGGACACGTGCACGAGGCCGTCCACGCCGCCCAGGTCGACGAACGCACCGAAGTTGACGATCGAGGACACGACACCCTTGCGGATCTGGCCCTTCTGCAGCTGGTTGAGGAACGTGTGGCGCACCTCGGACTGCGTCTGCTCCAGCCACGCACGGCGGGACAGGACCACGTTGTTGCGGTTCTTGTCCAGCTCGATGATCTTGGCCTCGAGCTCCTGGCCCACGTAGGGCTGGAGGTCGCGGACGCGGCGCATCTCGACCAGCGACGCGGGCAGGAAGCCACGCAGGCCGATGTCGACGATGAGGCCGCCCTTGACGACCTCGATGACGCGGCCGGTGACGACACCGTCCTCTTCCTTGACCTTCTCGATCGTGCCCCAGGCGCGCTCGTACTGCGCACGCTTCTTGGAGAGGATCAGGCGGCCTTCCTTGTCCTCCTTCGTCTGGACGAGGGCCTCGATCACATCACCCACGGAAACCACGTCGAACGGGTCGACGTCGTGCTTGATGGAGAGTTCCTTGGAAGGAATGACACCTTCGGTCTTGTAACCGATGTCGAGGAGGACCTCGTCCCGGTCGACCTTGACGACGGTGCCGGTGACGATGTCACCGTCGTTGAAGTACTTGATTGTGGCGTCGACGGCCTGCGCGAATTCTTCGGCGGTCTGGAAATCGTCGACTGCGACCTGAGCGGCCTCAGGAGTGGAGGTCATGTAGTAGGGCTCCGATTGTGGATGATGTTCTGGTGGACTGGTGCAGCCCTTGGCACCCACCCCACTCCGTCCGGAGATGGGCAGACTGCACCGGGTCACCAGACTACTGCGTGGACGAGGGATGAGGCAAAGGCTGCCCGGGTGCCCGCCCGTGCGTCGTTCCGTCTCCAGGAGTTCGAATCCCCAGGAGTTCGAGGCGTCGCACGGACGGGCACTCGGACCGGGTCAGGCGTGGGCGAGCTCCGGCTGGCCGGACGCCGCGGCGTCCGCCGGGGTGCGGCCGTTGTAGACGTCCTCGTCGAGGATGCCGTTGCGCTTGGCCACGATGGTCGGGATCAGCGACTGGCCGGCCACGTTGGTCGCGGTGCGGGCCATGTCGAGGATCGGGTCGATGGCGAGCAGCAGGCCGACGCCCTCCAGGGGCAGGCCCAGGGTCGACAGCGTGAGGGTCAGCATGACGATCGCGCCGGTGAGGCCCGCCGTGGCGGCCGATCCGACGACGGCGACGAAGGCGATCAGGACGTAGTGCTGCAGGCCCAGCTCGATGCCGAACAACTGCGCGACGGTGATCGCCGCCAGGGCCGGGTAGATGGCGGCGCAACCGTCCATCTTGGTGGTGGCGCCCAGCGGGACGGCGAACGACGCGTACGTCTGGGGCACGCCCAGCTTGTTGATCGTGTTGCTCTGGGTGACGGGCAGGGTGCCGATCGAGCTACGGGTGACGAAGGCCAGCGTGATCGACTCCCACGCGCCGGCGAACCAGCGGCGGACCGACAGTCCGTGCACCTTGAGCAGGATCGGGTACAGGCCGAACGTGACCAAGGCGCAACCGAGGTACACGTCGAGGGTGAAGATGCCCAGCGGCGCAATCAGGTCCCAGCCGTAGGTGGCCACGGCGCGACCGATGAGCGCGGCCGTGCCGATCGGGGCCAGCAGGATCACCCACCAGACGAGCTTCTGGAACACGGCGAGCAGCGAGGTGGCGAGCTCGACGAACGGGTCGGCCTTCTTGCCCACCGCGAGCGCGGCGGCGCCCAGCACGATGCCGAGGACGACGAGCTGCAGGACATTGAAGTTCAGGCTGGTCGCGACGGTGGAGGCGTCGGCGTTGAACCTGCTGGACGCCTCGATGCCGAGGATGTTGACCGGGACGAGGCCCTTGATGAAGTCGAGCCACGTGCCCTGGGTCGCGACGGCCCTGGCACCCTCGGTGCCGATGGATGCCGAGGCGCCCGGGTTGGTCAGGACGCCCAGGCCGATGCCGATCAACACCGAGATCAAGGCCGTGATGGCGAACCAGACCAGCGTCTGGACGGCCAGCTTGGCAGCGTTGGCGACGTGGCGCAGCTGGGTGATCGACACGATGAGGGCGGTCAGGACGAGCGGGACGACGATGACGCGCAGCAGCTGCACGAAGATCGTGCCGACGGTGCTGAGGAGCTCCTTGAGCCACGCCACGTCGTAGGTGCGGGCGAGCCAGCCGAGGACGACGCCGGCGGCGAGGCCGACGAGGACCTGGGCCCAGAACGGGAACTTCTTGCGGGCCTTCGGGGCCCTTGTGGCGGCGTCGGTCGACGCCGCTGCGGAGGAGGACATGGGTGTGCCTTTCGCGGTGGTGATGGGGGTTCACGCAGCGGGCATCCGCACACGCCTCAGGGCGCGGCGGGTACGAATCGATGCGTGGGCGCCGGGAGGCGCGGTGGAACGGGGTTGCGGGCGAGGATCAGCCCCGACACCCACAGGTGCTGCGCAGGCAGAAGTCGACGTCCAGTCGACGCCAGAAGCCCGGCATGCAGCACCTCCTCAAACAGGTTGACATTTGAACCTTACGCCGTTGTCAGGTCCGCCCTCAAGTCGCGTGCAACCGCGGACCGCGCAACCGCTCAACTTGTCCAGCCGCTGCCGATCCGGTCAGGACCGCCACCACGTGTCGAACGGCGTGACGGGGGTGGTGCGCTTGTGCCGGGTGCGACGCCAGATGGTCTCGATGCGCTCCGCCGCCGCCTCCGGCACCTCGCGGCCCTCCAGGTACGCGTCGATGTCCACGTAGCGCAGGCCCAGTTCGTCCTCGTCGGTGCGGCCGGGCTTGTCGTCCAGCAGGTCCGCGGTGGGGACCTTGGCCCACAGCCGCTCGGACGCCCCCAACGAGCGCAGGAGTTCCCGGTTCTGGCGCTTGTCGAGCCCGAACAGCGGCAGGATGTCGGCCGCACCGTCACCGAACTTGGTGAAGAACCCCGTCACCGACTCCGCCCCGTGGTCGGTGCCGATCACCATGAGGCCACGCTCTCCCGCCACGGCGTACTGGGCGACCATGCGCAGGCGTGCCTTGATGTTGCCCTTGTTGAAGTCGCCGATGGGTTGGCCCACCGCGGCGTCGTACTCGGCCTCGAAGGCATCGACACCCGCGGCGATGTTGAATGTGATGGTCTCGTCGGCGTCGATGAAGGCGATCGCGGCGGCGGCGTCCGACTCGTCCTGCTGCACCTTGTACGGCAACCGCATGGCGACGAACGTCGCCTCGCGACCGGACGCGCGGACGCGCTCCACGGCCAACTGGGCCATACGTCCGGCCAGGGTCGAGTCCAAGCCACCGGAGATCCCGAGGACGTAGCCCTTGGCGCCGACCGTGGTGAGGTAGTCGACCAGGAACTGGACGCGTGCCTCGACCTCGGCGGCCGGGTCGATCTCGGGCTTCACGCCGAACTCGTCGACAATGGTCTGTTGCAGCTCACGCATGGGCCCATTGTGGCCTAGCGTGGAGCCACCACCGACACAACGGAGATCACGCCATGAGCCGTACCGCGGACATCTACACCCAGACCAGCCTCCAGCCGACCAAGCTCGAGCTCCTGGCTCCGTGGCTGGAGCAGCAGGAATGGTTCACAGGCGACGCCGCCGACCTGACGCGCGTCGGGCACTTCCGGTTCGTCGACCCCGACGGCGAGGTGGGGCTCGACTCGATGCTGATCGCCTCGAAGGGGCAGGTGTTCCACGTGCCGGTCACGTGGCGGGCCGCCGAACTGGCCGAGGGTGAGCTCATCGGGACGCTGGAACACGGCATGCTCGGCACCCGCTACTGCTACGACGCCCCCACCGACCCGGTCTACGTCGCCGAACTGGTGCGGATCATCCGCGAGGGCGACACGTCGTCCCAGATGCGCAACATCGAGACCCAGGAACTCCTGCCCGAGGACGTCAAGGCCGCCGGCTCCGGCGTCACCCCCGGCGTGGACGCGCTGGGCCAGGTGCGGCTCATCCGCGTCCTGGACGCCGAGCACGAGGACACGCACGCCGCCCGGGGCATGCTGGTGGCCACGTGGACCCACGAGGGCGCGGAACGCGAGGACGTCCTGGCCGTCCTCCGCTGAGGGCCGCCCCGGCGGCTCAACCGCCGAGGTGCAGGTCGGCGCGTTCGCGCGTCCGGTCTGCGCCGAACAGAGCCCGCTCCTGGGCGGCCCAGGTCTCCCACCAGGGCGCGTACACCTCGCCGTCCCGCGCCAGGGCGCGCATGCGGCGGACGTCGGCGGGGGCCTCCAACCACACGCGCACGGACGCGAACTCCCCGGCCGCCCCCGTGGCGGAACCGCACCCCTCGACCACGAGGAGCGGCGTCGGGTCCAGGTACCGTTCGGCACCCCAGTCGTCGGCGGCCCAGTCCCAAATGCGGAAGTGGGCGCGCCGGCCCTGGGAGAGCGGCACCAACACCTGCTCGTGCAGCAGTCGGACGCCCTCCGCCAGGCCTTCCCACCCCGGGTAGAGCAGGTCGAGACGCATGATTGGACAGTCGAGGTCGGACGCCACGGCGTCCGCCAGCGTGGACTTGCCGGAGCCGGATGGCCCGTCGATCGCGACGACCCGGACGCCGCCGCAACGCGGCTCGGACGCCAGCGCGGCGGCGACGACGAGATCCCGGTCCTCCGGCTGCCCGGTCAGTGGGCCGCCTCGTGCCAGCTCCGGCCCACACCGACGCTCACGTCCAGCGGGACGGCCAACTCGACCGCGTGGCCCATCTGCTCGCGCACGATCGCCTCGAGCGCCTCCGCCTCACCGGGCGCGACCTCGAACACGAGTTCGTCGTGCACCTGCAACAGCATCCGCGAGGACAGCCCGGCTCGGGCGATGCCCGATTCCACGTCCAGCATCGCGACCTTGATGATGTCGGCCGCCGAACCCTGGATGGGCGCGTTGAGCGCCATGCGCTCGGCCATCTCGCGGCGCTGCCGGTTGGAGGACGTCAGGTCAGGCAGGTAGCGGCGACGGCCGAGGATCGTCTCGGTGAAACCGGTCCGGCGGGCGTCGTCGACGATGCCGGACAGGTAGTCGCGGACGTGGCCGAACCGCTCGAAGTACTCCTCCATCAGGCCCTTCGCCTCGGACACGGAGATGCGGAGCTGCCCCGACAGGCCGAACGCGCTCAACCCGTAGGCCAGGCCGTAGTTCATCGCCTTGATCTTGGCGCGCATGGCGCCGTCGACCGCGCCCGGTTCGACTCCGAACACGCGCGCTGCCATGACGGTGTGGAAGTCCGCCCCGGAATTGAATGCGTCGATCAGCCCGGCGTCCTCGGAGGCGTGGGCCATGATGCGCATCTCGATCTGGGAGTAGTCGGCGGTCATCAGCGACTCGAACCCCGTGCCCACCACGAAGGCCTCACGGATGCGCCGCCCCGCCTCCGTGCGGATCGGGATGTTCTGCAGGTTCGGATCCGTGGAGCTCAGGCGCCCCGTCGCGGCGACGGTCTGCAGGTACGTGGTGTGCACGCGTCCGTCGTCCGCCACGGACTTCTGCAGCCCCTCCACGGTCTGGCGCAGCCTGATCTGGTCGCGGTGCCGCAACAGCGCGGCGAGGAACGGGTGCTCCGTCTTCTCGTACAGCCCCTCCAGCGCGTCCGCGTCGGTGGTGTAGCCCGTGCGCGTCCTGCGCGTCTTGGGCATGTTCAGCTCGTCGAACAGGACGACCTGCAACTGCTTGGGCGAGCCGAGGTTGATCGGCTTGCCGATCGCGTCGTACGCCTCCTGCTCGGCGCGACGCACCTCGACGTCGAACTCGGCCCACAGCCCGTCCAGGGACGCCATGTCGAGCGCGATGCCGTTCCGCTCCATCACGGCGAGGGTGCGCTGCAGCGGCAGCTCCACCTCCTGCAGCAGGGACGCCCCGCCGGCGGCCGCCAGCTCGCCGTCCAGCGCGCCGGCCAACTCGGCCACCGCTCGCGCCCGGACCATGGCGGCCTGCCCCTCGTCGGGGTCGCCGAAGTCGAGGGCCAACTGGGAGTCATCGACGGACGCGGCCCCATCGGCCGCGAGCTCACGACGGAGGTGGCGGACCGTCAGGTCCGCCAGGTCGTAGGTGCGCTGGTCGGGGCGGAGCAGGTAGGCAGCGAGCATCGTGTCGGACGCCAGCCCCGCCAGCTCCCAGCCCCGCGACCACAGGGCCTGGATCGGCCCCTTGGCGTCGTGCATCGCCTTCGGGCGGTCGGGGTCGGCCAGCCAGGCGGCCAGCACGGCGTCGTCCTCGGGAGTCAGCTCCGTCGTGCGCACCCAGGCGGCGGCACCGTCGAGGGACGCCAGCGCGAGCCCGGTCACGTCGCCCTGCCCGCCGTGCCAGTGCCCCTCGGGCTGGATGCCCACGAGCCCGGTCGCATGCTCGTCGAGCCACGCGGCCAGCGCACCCGGCTCCAGGACGGCCCCGGCCACGTCGAAGCCGCCCTCGGGCTCGGGGACCTCCTGCGGCAGGGATTCGAGCAGGCGCTCGCGGAGGACCCGGAACTCGAGGCTGTCGAACAGGGTGTGGACGGCTTCCCGGTCCCAGTCCCGACGCTCCAGGTCGCCGAGCGCGACGGGCAGCTCCAGGTCGCCCACCAGCGCGTTGAGGCGACGGTTGCGCCGGACGTCCTCGATGCGGTCGCGCAGCGACTCCCCCGCCTTGCCGCGCAGCTCCCCGGAATGGGCCAGGAGGTTCTCCAGACCGTCGTACTCGCCCAGCCACTTCGCGGCCGTCTTGGGCCCGACGCCCGGCACGCCGGGCAGGTTGTCTGAGGTCTCCCCCACCAGCGCCGCCAACTCGGGATACCGGGTGGGGGCCACGAGGTACTTCTCCTCCACCGAGGTGGGCGTCATGCGCGCCAGGTCACTCACGCCCTTGCGCGGGTAGAGGACGGTGGTCGTGCCATCCACCAACTGCAGCGTGTCGCGGTCACCGGTGCAGATCAGGGTCTCCCACCCCGCGCCCTGCGCCTGGCGCGCGAGCGTCGCGATGATGTCGTCCGCCTCGTACCCGTCGACCTCGACGTGCACGATGCGCAGCGCGTCCAGCACCTCCTTGACGAGGGCGACCTGGCCCTTGAACTCCTCCGGGGACGCCGATCGGTTCGCCTTGTACTCGGGGTAGGACTCCGTGCGGAACGTCTGCCGGCTCACGTCGAACGCCACGGCGAGGTGGGTGGGCTGCTCGTCGCGCAGCACGTTGATCAACATGGAGGTGAACCCGAAGACCGCGTTGGTGTGCTGCCCCGTCGCGGTCGCGAAGTTCTCCACCGGGAGGGCGAAGAACGCGCGGTACGCCACGGAGTGGCCGTCGATGAGCAACAGGCGCGGCGACGCCGCTGGTGCGGTGGTCTGGGTCACCCGAGCAGCCTAGCCCGTGGGTCTGACAGGATGGCCCGCATGGAGCTGAGTGAGTGGCAGGCGATCTCCGACCAGGGCCTCAACGCGCGCATGGGCATCGAACTGCTGGAGTTGAGCCCCGAGTTGGCCCGCGGCCGCATGCCGGTGGAGGGCAACACCCAGCCCTACGGCGTGCTGCACGGCGGCGCCTCCTGCGTGCTGGCGGAGTCGCTGGCGTCCCTGGCCGCGGTGGCGGCCGCGGGGCCGAACGGGGCGGCGTTCGGCATCGAGCTCAACGCCACCCACCACGAGTCGGCCCGCCACGGCTGGATCACCGGCGAGGCGCGCGCGATCCGCATCGGCGGCACACTCGGCACCTGGGAGGTCGTGATCACCGACGAGGACGGGCGGCGCATCTGCACCGCCCGCGTCACGTGTGCCCTGCGCAGGGCGAAGACCTGATCAGGCCTCGTCCAACTCCTCGTCCAGCTCGACCTTCTTGGCCTTCTTCGGCTTCTTGTCGCCCTTGGGCCCCTTGCCGGCCTTGCTGTGGTCGATGACGCCCTCGGCGACCTCGCGCATCGACTTGCGCAGGTCCATGGCCGTCTTCTGGATCCACCGGAACGCCTCGGCCTCGGACAGGCCCAGCCCCTCCTGCAGCAGGCCCTTGGCCTGGTCGACGGCCTTGCGGGAGGCCAGCCGCTCCTCGAGGTCGGCGACCTCGTCGTCCAGTTGGCGGATCTCGGCGAAGCGTGCCATGGCGAGTTCGATCGCGGGCACCACGTCGGAGGCGTCGAACGGCTTGACGACGTAGGCCATGGCGCCGGCGTCCCGGGCCCGGTCGACCAACTCGCGCTGGCTGAACGCCGTCAGCATGACGACGGGGGCGATGCGGTCCTCCGCGATCGCGGTGGCCGCGGTGATGCCGTCCATCTTCGGCATCTTGACGTCCATGACCACGAGGTCGGGCTCAAGCTCACGGGCCAGCCGGAGGGCCTCCTCACCGTCACCCGCCTCGCCGACCACGTCGTAGCCCTCGCCCGTCAGCAGCTCGACCAGGTCGAGTCGGATGAGCGCCTCGTCCTCGGCCACGAGAACTCGCGGACGATCGTTCGGGGACACCTTGCCACTCACGGGGATCACCACTTCCTTGTCGCCATCTTCGTCGTCATGTTCTCGTCCGTTCGGATCGGAACACTACACCTCGTACGTCCACACACCATGGGCCGTGTGCACCCTCCGCGCCCATTTGTGGCACTATGTTTCACGCGCTTCACGCGCCGGGGTGGCGGAATGGTATACGCGGACGGCTCAAACCCGTCTGGGCGCAAGCCCGTAGGGGTTCGAATCCCCTTCCCGGTACCGGATCAGGGGATCTGGGCGACCCGCAGCGAGTTGGTCTTGCCGGCGGAGTGCCGCGGGTTGCCCGCGACGATGACGATTCTGTCGCCGCTCTCGACCAGGCCCGTGCCCAACAGCGAGTTCTGTACCGCGTCGACCATCGAGTCGATGGAGAGGAACTCCGGCGTGGTGAAGGCCTTGATGCCCCACGCGAGCGTCATCCGCTGGGCCGTCTCGATGTTGGGGCTGAACGTGCACACCGGGATCGAGGAACGCAGGCGGGTCAGGCGCATGGCCGTGTCGCCGGTCTTGGTGAAGGCGACGAGGTACTTCGCGCCGACGCGCTCGGCCACCTCCACCGCGGCCTTGGCGATGATGCCGGACGTGGTGTGCGGATCCCAGTCGATCGGGGCGATCTTGTCGATGCCCAGCGACTCGATCTTGCGGACGATCCGGCCCATCGTGTCGACGGTCACGATCGGCCAGTCGCCGACCGCGGTCTCACCGGACAGCATGACGGCATCCGCGCCGTCGAGGATCGCGTTGGCGACGTCGGACGCCTCGGCGCGCGTCGGGCGCGGGGCGGAGATCATCGACTCGAGCATCTGGGTCGCGACGATCACGGGCTTCGCGACGAGGCGCGCCGCCGTGATGATGCGCTTCTGGACGCCCGGGACGTCCTCCAGCGGCAGCTCGACACCGAGATCACCGCGGGCCACCATGATCGCGTCGAAGGCCATGACGATGTCCTGCAGGTTCTCGACGGCCTGCGGCTTCTCGATCTTGGCGATGACCGGCAGGCGCTTGCCGAACTCGTCCATGATCGCGTGCACGTCGTTGATGTCGGTGGCGTTGCGGACGAACGACAGGGCGACGAAGTCGACACCGTTGGTCAGCGCCCAGCGCAGGTCCTCGGCGTCCTTCTCTGTCAGGGCGGGGACGGAGACCGCGACGCCGGGCAGGTTGATGCCCTTGTGGTCACTGACCTTGCCCCCGACGACCACCTCCGTGACGACATCGGTGTCGTTGACCTCGAGGGCGCGCAGTTCGATGGCGCCGTCGTTGATGAGGATCTGGTCGCCCGGGGTCACGTCGTCGGTGAGCGTGTGGAGGGTCGTACCGGCACGCTCCTTGGTGCCCAACACGTCCTCCGTGGTGATGGTGAAGCGGTCACCCACCTCGATGACCTCGGAACCGTTCGCGAACTTGCCCAGACGGATCTTGGGGCCCTGGAGGTCGGCGAAGACACCGATGGGCCGTCCCGCCGCCTGCGCGGCCTGGCGCACGGCGTTCAGCCGGCGCAGGTGGGTCTCGTGGTCGCCGTGGCTCATGTTGAGCCGCGCGACGTTCATTCCGGCTTCCACCAGCTCCATGACAGCCTCGAAGGTGTCGGTCGCGGGGCCGAGCGTGCACACGATCTTCGCGCGGCGTGCGGGCAGTCCATCGTTCTTCAGGTTCACCACGCGGCCGACACTAGCGCACGGCCGTTTCCTCGACATTTCCCGTGGGTGACATCCGTTGGCAATCGCTGGCAACCGGGTGGGGATCGCGGGCCGGGTCCCGTGGAGCTCACATCGCCGCGGCGAGATCCAGTGCCCGGGCGAGGTCCTCGGGGTACTCCGAGGTGAACACGACCCAGTCTCCCGTGGCGGGGTGCTCGAGCCCGAGTTCGACGGCGTGCAGCCACTGCCGGTCGAGCCCGAGACGGGCTGAGAGCGCCGGGTCGGAGCCGTACAGCGGGTCGCCGACGCAGGGGTGGCGCAGCGCCGCCATGTGCACCCGGATCTGGTGCGTGCGCCCCGTCTCCAGGTGCACCTGGAGGAGGGTGGTCGAGCGGAACGCCTCGATGGTGTCGTAGTGGGTGATCGAGTGGCGCCCACCGTCGACGATGGCCATCTTCCAGTCGTGCCCGGGGTGACGCCCGATGGGCGCGTCCACCGTGCCGGTGAAGGGGTCCGGGTGCCCCTGGACGAGCGCGTGGTAGATCTTCGAGACCTCCCGCTCGCGGAAGGCCCGCTTGAGCGCGGTGTAGGCGGGCTCGCTCTTGGCGATGACCATGAGGCCCGACGTTCCCACGTCCAGCCGCTGGACGATGCCCTGGCGCTCCGGCGCGCCCGACGTCGAGATGCGGAAGCCGGCGGCGGCGAGGTGCGACACCACGTCCGGCCCGTCCCAGCCCAGCGACGGGTGCGCCGCGACGCCGGCCGGCTTGTCGATCACGACGATGTGGGCGTCGTCGTGGACGATGCGGATGCCCTCGACCTCGCGCGGGGTGACCGTGGCCACCCGGGGGGCGGGGATCTCCAACTCCAACATGTCCCCGCCGGACACGCGGGCCGACTTGGAGACCACCTGCCCATTGAGCCGCACGAGCCCGTCGGTGAGCAGCTCGGCCAAGCGGGTGCGACTGATGCCGGTCATGCGGGAGGCGGCGGCGTCCACGCGCTCGCCGGCCAGCCCGTCCGGAACGAGGTGGACGCTCACGCGTCGCCCGGGGCCCGGGTGGGCAGCTCGTCCGGGTCCTTCGACTCCTTGGTGGAGGCGCCGGCCAGGTCGACCTGCGTGATCACCACGAGCCAGATGATGGTGATCGCGGCGAACGTGATGCACATGTCGGCGACGTTGAAGATCGCGAAGTTCGGCACCTGCAGGAAGTCGATCACGTGACCGTGCAGCGGCGCCGGGGGGCGCGTGAGCCGGTCGGTGAGGTTGCCCAGGATGCCGGCCAGCAGCAGGCCGAGCCCGACCGCCCAGCCCACGTGCCGCGTCCGCGGCACCAGCCACGCGAGCACCAGGACCAGGGCCGTGATCGCCACGAGCGTGAGGACGACCGTGAAGTCCTCCCCCATGCTGAAGGCAGCGCCGGGGTTCCGGATCAGTTGGAGGCGGAGCAGCCCGCCGAGGAGCACCGGCGGGTCGGTCGGGTCGAGGTACGCGAGGGCCAACTCCTTGGTGAGCAGGTCGATGCCGAACCCCACCACGCCGATGGACAGCGCCAGGGCCCCGGCGGCGCGAGCCGACAGGACACCCCGGGGTGACGGGACGTTCAGCGCCGCTCCTCCCGCTGCTTGCAGCTCACGCACATCGTCGCGCGCGGGAAGACCATGAGGCGGTCCTTGCCGATGGGCTGCCCGCAGACCTCGCACCAGCCGTACTGACCGGCGTCGAACAACCGCAGCGCGTTGGTGGCCTGGTCGAGGAGGTCGCGCGCATTCTGGACCAGCGACATCTCCTGGTCCCGCTCGAAGTTCGTGGAGCCCACATCGGCGGGATCACGACCGGCCCCCTCGGTGCCGTCGTCGAACAGCCTCTCCAGACCCTTTTCCGCGGTCTGGATGGCGCGCTGCATGCGCTGGATGTCGAGGACCAGGTCCTCGCGGACCTCGGCGAGCTCTTCAGCCGTCCACGGATCCTCGCCCTCGAGGACGGGAACGCTGACGTCGCCATCGGCGGTCTTGGCCATGTTGCCACCCCCTTCAGGTGATCGTGAGCGCAGACAGTACCACCACAGGGACCAGGAAGAGGAAATGGGCGAAGATTCCGGTCGCGGCCACAGGCCGCGACCGGTGCTTCGCTCAGAGGTCCTTGTTCAGCAACGCGTCCAGGCGCGGGGTGGCCGACGTGCCGCGGACGCCCTCGCGCAGCAGGTCCGGGAGGTGCTCCGGAGCGAACTTGCCGGACCGCAGGGCTTCGATCTGACGCTCGAGGTCGTTCAGGAAGGTCTCGCGGAACTTGCCCTCGAAGGCCCGCAGGTGGTCGACGCGCTTCGTCAGGACATCGCGCTCGGCCTCGAGCGCGCTGAACAGCTCAGCCCGCCGCGCCACGGCATCCTTGTCGACCTGCTCAGCCCGAGCGGTCGCCTCCGAGGTCACCCACTCGGCGTGCGCGTTGGCGTCGTTCGTGACCTTCTCGGCCGTCGCGTTGGCCTCGTTGGTGACCTTCTCGGCCGTCGTGCGGGCCTCGTTCGTGAGCTGCTCGCTCCGGCCCTGGGCATCCGCGACGATCTGGCGCGCCGACTGTTCAGCCTCGGCGTTGACGCGCTCGGCGTTCTGCTGGGCCTCGGTGGTCACCCGCTCGGCGAAGGCGTTCGCCTCGGTGGTGACGCGCTCGGCGTTGGCGTTGGCCTCGGTGGTGACCCGCTCGGCCTCGGCGCCGGCGTCGGCGGTGAGTCGCCGCGCCTCCTCCTGCGCCTCGAAGACGAGACGCTCGGCCTGCTCGGTCGCCATCTGCAGGAGACGGGTGACGGCCGGGGAGGCCTCGGCGGCGGTCCTGACAACGATTTCCTGGGCACCCTCGCCTGCGGCGAAGGCGACGGGAGCGGGGGCCTCGGCGGCCTTGCGCAGGGACTCGACCTCACCGCGGAGGCCGTTGAGCTCGTCGTCGCGCTGGGCCAGCTGCTGGCGCAGGTCATCGAGCTCGCCGCGGAGGCCGTTGATCTCGTTCTGGCGCTGCTCCAGCTCCCAACGGAGGTGCTGCGCCTCGTCCCCGCCACCGGCCAGGGACTGGTTGAGGTGCTGGACTTCCTCGTTCTTGCGACCGAGTTCCTCCTCCTTGCCACGGAGGGCTTCGTTCAGTTGCCGCAGTTCCTCGTCTTTCGCCCGCAGGGCGTCGTCCTTGGCGCGGAGCTCGGCATCCTTGCCCTCGATGAGTTCGCGGGCACTCGCGTCCCGGCCCTCAGCGGCCGACCGCAGCTGCTCGTCCTTGCCCTGCAACTGGGCCCGGGCCTCCTGCAACTCACGACGCAGGGACTCCACCTCACCATCGCGCTTCTCCAGGCGGGCACGCAGCTCGTCGTCCCCCTGGGAGCCACCGGACGACAGCGTCGCCACCTGCTGCTGCAGGGTCGCGTTCTCCTCGGCCAGCGCGATGAGCGTCGTCTCGACCTTGTCGACGAAGGTGTCGACGTCCTGCGGGTCGTAGCCGTTGCGCCGGGCCAGGTGGAAACGCGTGTCGCGCACCTGCTCGATGGTCAAGGTCATCGGTTCACCTCACGTGATGGACAGGGGACATCAGAACAGTCGCATGCCCAAGGGCACCCGAACCCTCAGGGTAGTCCACCCGCTTTCCCTGCGCCAAGAAGCCCGCAGAACCGGTGAAAGTTCCGCGGGCCCCCTGCGCGCCTTGTCGGCGCGATCAACTCTGGTTGAAGAAGCCTCCTGCGATGCGCTCCTTGTCCTCTGCGGTCACGTTGACGTCCGCCGGCGAGAGCAGGAAGACCTTGCTCGTCACGCGCTCGATCGTGCCGTGGAGGCCGAAGATCAGTCCGGCGGCGAAGTCCACCAGGCGCTTGGCGTCGGCGTCCTCCATGTCGGACAGGTTCATGATCACGGGGACACCGTCACGGAAGTGCTCGCCGATGGTGCGGGCCTCGTTGTACGTCCGTGGATGGACGGTCACGATGCGGCTCAGGTCCGCGGTGCGTGGCACCGGGGCCGGCCTGCGTGGCTCCAGGGCCGTGACGCTGGCGTCCTGCGCTGCGACCGCGCGTTCCTCGCGGCGGTCGTCGCGCCGCTCGCGACGGTCGTCACGCATCGGCTGCACAGCTTCGGTGAGCTCGTCGTCACGCTCCTCGTCGGTGTAGGGAGCGTCCGACATGAGCCCCAGCCAGACGGCGGCCTTCTTGAAACCTTCGGCCATGGGTTCCTCCGTTCAGGGATCGGGACAACATTAGCGCGGGGACCCGCCGGGTCCGGGGCGGCACGCCCATGTCAGGAGCGACGGGGCGGGCATCACACCCCTGCCCGACCAGCGTTCTCAGCCGGCGCGATCCAGACCAGGCCCACCATGCGGCCGGCCGTGTCCGCGTCGCGGCGATGGGAGTGCAGGTGGCCGTCCTCCAGGGTGCACTCCGACACGTCCGTGATCCTCACCCCGAGATCCTCCAACTGGAGACGCGTGGCTGCGCCCAGGTCGATCCCCTCGGTCCCCCACCGGGTGACGGGGACGGGCACGCCCAGGCGCCGGGAGGCGTCCACCGCCATCTCGTGGGGCACCTCGTAGCACGTGCCGCACACGTGCGGGCCGATCCACGCCACGAGGTCGGCGTCCGTCAGCTCACGCAACGCGGTGACGGCGGACGGGATGACGCCGTCCAGCAGGCCTCGACGCCCGGCGTGCACGGCGGCCACGGCCGAGGCGTCCACCGCGGCGATGCACAGCGGCACGCAGTCCGCGACACGGACGGCCACCGCCACGCCGGCCTCGCGCGTGACCAGGGCGTCGGCCCGGTGGCCCGTGAGGTCGATGAGACCCGACGTCGTGCCCACCTCACCGACCCTCAGGACGTTCGTGCCGTGCACCTGGGCGGCGATGGCGACCGGGACGCCCAGCGCGTCCGACAGGCGGGCGTAGGCCGCGGCGCGCGCGGCCGGGTCCTGGCGATCGCCCAGGTCGAGGTCGGCCGAGGTGAACGCGACCCCGACGCCGAGGTGGGCGTCAGGGTCACGGCGGTGGACGAACATCGGCCTACTTCAAGAAGTCAGGGACGTCGAGCTCGTCGTCGTCGATGGGCTCGGGACGGTGGGCCGGCCGGTGCTGCTGGTGGACCGGCGGCTGCACCGGCACCTCCTGGCGCTGCTGCGGCTCAGCCTGGCGGTACTGCGGCTCGGGCTGGCGCTGGGCCCCCGGCTGCTGGGTCGCAGGCTGCTGGGTCGCCGGTTGCTGGGTCTTGCGCAGGTCGGGCTGGCGCGTGATGCCGGGCTGGCGGCGGGGCGGCGAGCCCCCGTCGAACCCGGCCGCGATGACCGTGACCCGCACCTCGTCGCCGAGCGCGTCGTCGATGACCGTGCCGAAGATGATGTTGGCGTCCTCGTGGGCGGCCTCCTCGATGAGGTTGGCCGCGGCCGAGACCTCGAAGAGGCCCAGGTCCGAGCCACCGGCGATCGACAGCAGGACGCCGTGGGCGCCGTCGATGGACGCCTCGAGCAGCGGGGAGCTGACGGCCATCTCGGCCGCCGCGCGGGCGCGATCCTCGCCACGGGCCGAGCCGATGCCCATGAGCGCCGAGCCGGCGTTGCTCATGACCGCCTTGACGTCGGCGAAGTCGAGGTTGATCAGGCCTGGCGTGGTGATGAGGTCGGTGATGCCCGACACGCCCTGCATCAGCACCTGGTCGGCCTGCTTGAAGGCATCCAGGATCGCCACGTGGTGGTCGGTCATCTCCAGCAACTTGTCGTTGGGGATCACGATGAGCGTGTCGACCTCTTCGCGGAGCTTCGTGATGCCGTCCTCGGCCTGGTTCGAGCGACGTCGACCCTCGAAGGAGAACGGGCGGGTCACGACGCCGATCGTCAGTGCGCCGAGCGAGCGGGCGATGCGCGCCACGACGGGCGCACCGCCGGTGCCGGTTCCACCGCCCTCGCCCGCGGTGACGAAGACCATGTCGGCCCCCTTGAGGACCTCCTCGATCTCGTCGGAGTGGTCCTCGGCCGCTTGGCGCCCCTTGTCAGGGTCGGCGCCGGCACCCAGGCCGCGCGTCAGGTCGCGGCCGATGTCGAGCTTCACGTCCGCATCGCTCATCAGCAGGGCCTGGGCGTCGGTGTTCACGGCGACGAACTCCACGCCACGCAGGCCGGCCTCGATCATCCGATTGACGGCGTTGACCCCGCCGCCGCCGACGCCGACGACCTTGATGATCGCCAGGTAATTCTGGGATGCATTAGCCACGTTCGGTACCCGTTCTGTCTGGAGCGTTGCCAAAGGTCTTGCAGCCCCCACCTCGGCGTTCCGAGTGGGAAGGCAAACGACGCAGGCACCGGGGCTGGCGTCCAGATTATGCAGTCGACAAGGTCATGATCCATCACCCCCCTCTTGCCCGGCGAGCCCCTCAACCTCGGGTTGAGAGTTGGGCCCGAACCCTCGAGGGTTCGACTCAGCGCGTCGTCGGATGGGTGGGTGCGGACACGTCGTACTCGGACGCCCTCACCTTCAACAGCGGGACCAGGACGTCCGCCTTGAGGGCGCCGTCCTCGGCACTGCCCCAGACGACGTGCCGTCCCTCGGTGAGCACGAGCACGACGGAGTCCACCGACCCGGCTCGGATCGCCGTGGTCTGGGCGGCCACCTCGGGGGGCAACTCGTCCGCGACCCGCACCACGGTCTGGAGCACGTCCGCGTCCGCCAGGTCGCCCTGGGCCTCCGGGATGCCGGGGGGACGCTCGGGCGTCGCGTGGAAGGAACGGCCGTCGCCGGACACCCACACCCAGGTGCCCGGAAGGGGGATCACGACGCGCGGTGTCGCCTCGGTCACCTCGACCTCCACGGTGTTCGGCCAGGCACGCACCACCCGCGCGGACGCCACGGCCGGCAGGGCGTCCCGCAGTCGCTGCTCCGCCCCGGCAATGTCCACCTGCGCCAGCGGACCGCCCAGCGGGATCGCCGCTGCCCGGACCACCTGGTCGGGGGTCAGGATGGCGGTCCCGGTGACGCGAACCTCCTGCGCCGCCAGCAGCGAGGAGCCGAACACCACCCACAGCGCGCCGCCGACGAGCGCCAGCACGCCGACCACCGCCCCACCCACCTGGAGGCGCCGGCGCAGGCGTGCGCGGGCCCGACGTCGTCGGGCCCCGGTGACGTCGACCAGCGGTTCGGTCACCCGCGCTCCCGCAGGCGGGAGACGAGGTCGGGGCCCACCGCGGTGACACTGCCGGCGCCGATCGTGAGGACGAGGTCGCCGGAGCGGACGAGGCCGTCGAGCGCAGGGGCGACGTCCACGAGGTCCTCCACCACCGTCACGTCGCGCCCCAGCGACCGGACCCGCTCGGAGAGAGCGGACGCGGTGACGCCCGGGAAGTCCTCGGCGAGCTCGCGGGCGGGATAGATCCCGGCGACCACGATCACGTCGGCCAGGGTCAGCGCGGCGGCGAACTCGTCGAGGAAGTCCCGCGTACGGCTGAACAGGTGCGGCTGGAAGCAGGCGACCAGGCGTCCCCCGTCCGCCACGCGGGGCCGCGCCGCTCGCAGCACCGCCGCCACCTCGGTCGGGTGGTGGGCGTAGTCGTCGAACACGCGGACGCCGTGCGCCTCCCCCTTCGCCTCGAAGCGCCGCCGCGTTCCGGTGAACTCCCCGAGCGCTGCACGGAGGGCAGGGCCCGCCAGCCCGAAGGTGCGGCCCACCGCGTAGGCGGCCGCGGCGTTGTGCAGGTTGAACCGTCCGGGGACCGCCAGGGCGAGGCGTCCGGTGTCGCCGTCCGCGGTCAGCGTCGCGGCGGTCGTGTCGGGGGTGAGTTCGAGACCGGTGAGCCGGATGTCGGCGTCCGGGGCCTCGCCGTAGGTGACGACGGTCTTGCCGCGGTCCCGCAGGACGGCCGCGACCTCGCGCGACGTGCGCTCGTCGGCGGTCATGATGACCACCTCGACCGCGTCGGCCCCACCCAGACGGACGAAGCCGTCGACGTACGCGGCGGGCGTCCCCCAGTTGTCGAGGTGGTCGACCTCGATGTTGGTGATCACCACCACCTGCGCGGGGTACTGCAGGAAGGAGCCGTCCGACTCGTCGGCCTCGACCACGAACGCCTCGCCGGTGCCGAGCGCGGCGCTCTCCCCCGTGGCGGCCAAGGGCGAGCCGATGACGTAGCCCGGGTCGGCGCCGACGGCGGTCAGCATGGTGGCGACCATGCCCGTGGTCGTGGTCTTGCCGTGCGTGCCCGTGATGGCGACGCCGCGG
Source organism: Propioniciclava sp. LT432 (assembly GCF_059515965.1). NCBI lineage: Bacteria > Bacillati > Actinomycetota > Actinomycetes > Propionibacteriales > Propionibacteriaceae > Propioniciclava > Propioniciclava sp. LT432. The sequence continues at coordinate 49,963 of NZ_JCAKNE010000004.1, forward strand.
CGTCCGAGCATGAGGGCGCCCAGGGCCGCGGAACGGTGCCACACGCGCAGGCCGCGGCGGTGGGCCTCGTCGAGCTCGGGGTTCCCGGGCTTGATCGCCGAGGAGACCACGACCGTCCGGGCGTCGCCGAGCTGGTCGGCGGCATGGCCCACGTGGGTCCGGACGCCGGAGGCGGCGAGTTTGGCCAGGGCGTCCGAGTCGTCCCGGTCGGAGCCGGAGACGGACACGCCGAGGTCGGCGTAGGCCTGCGCGATGCCACTCATACCGGCTCCGCCGATGGCGATGAAGTGCACGGGCCCGACCTCGGCCGCCGGCACGAGTTCGACCGGTTCCACCAGGCCCATCTCAGCCCTCCCGCGCGATGTCGAGGACGATCCGCGCCAGGTCGGCGGCCGCGTCGGCCGGCACCAGCCCGGCGAGCTTGCCGCGCATGGCGGCCAGGCGCTCCGGATCGGTCAGCAGCGGGAGCGCCTCGGCGAGCAGGCGCGGGCCGTCCAGCTCGGCGTTGGGGACGAGCACCCCGGCGCCGGCCTCGATGATGAAGTCGGCGTTGCGGGCCTGCTCCCCGTTGCCGTGCGGCAGGGGGACGAACACCACGGGCAGGCCGACGGTCGCGGTCTCGACGACGGTGCCGGCACCCGAGCGGCCGACCATCAGGTCCGCGGCGGCGTAGGCCTGCTCCATGGCGTCCACGTAGCCGACCGGCACGTAGCGCGCACCCGTGACCGGGTGGGTGACGACGCGGTGGGCGTCGGTGAGGTTCTTCGGTCCCAGGACGTGCAGCACGTCGATGCCGGTCGCGAGGAGTTGGTCGCGGGCGGCCTCGGTGGCGTTGTTGATCGCGACCGCGCCCTGCGAACCCCCCGAGACGAGCAACAACGGGCGATCGGTCTCGAACCCGAGGTCGGCGCGGGCCCGCTCGCGCGCCGCGTTCCGGTCGAGGTCGGCGATGGCGGCCCGCACCGGGAGCCCGACATAGCGCGCCCCGCGCAGCGGCGTGTTCGGGAACGACACCGCCACGACGCGGGCGAACGCCGCGGCGATCTTGTTGGCCAGCCCCGGCACGGCGTTCTGCTCGTGCAGGACCACGGGGACGCGGCGGACCAGCGCCGCGAGGTAGACCGGAAGCGACACGTACCCGCCGAAGCCGACCACGGCGTCCGCGTCGAGTTCCTTGAGGATGAGCATGGCCTGTTGGACGGCGCCGGCGAGGCGTCCGGGCACGGCGACCAGCTCGGGGGTGAGCTTCCGGGGCAGGGGCACCGGCGGGATCAGCCGCAGGTCGAGGCCCGCGGCGGGGATCACCCGCGTCTCCAGGCCCTTGGCCGTGCCCACCGCCGTGAGCCGGACCCCCGGGGCCTGCTCGCGCAGGCGCTCGGCGGTGGCGATCAGCGGGGACGTGTGCCCAGCGGTGCCACCGCCGGCCAGGACGATCGACAGGGTCGAACCGGACGGAACCATGGGTCTCCTTCTACGGACGGCGACCCGGGAGGACCGCCGAGATGCGGCGCCGAGGCCCCTTGGCCTTGGCGCGCTTGGCCAGCCACGTCGTGGCGGCCGGCTCCTCACGGGCACACGCGATGAGGATGCCGACGGCGCTCACGTTGGCGAGCAGCGCGGATCCACCATAGGAGAGGAAAGGCAGCGGCACACCCAGCACGGGGACGAGGCGCAGCACGACCATCACGTTGACCAGCGCCTGCAGCGCCAGCCAAGTGGTGATGCCGGACGCCAGCAGCCGGTTGAAGAAGGTGGAACTCCGCAGCGCGATGCGGACGCCACCCCACGCGAGGACCACGAAGAGCACGAGGACCAGCAGGGTGCCGAAGACGCCGAGCTCCTCGCCGATGATCGCGAGCACGTAGTCGGTGTGCGCCTCCGAGAGGCTCCCCCACTTCTGTCGGCTCCGCCCCAGCCCGACGCCGAGCCACCCCCCGGTGGCCAGGCCGTAGAGCGCCTGCAACGGCTGGTGGTTGATGCCCGTCGGGTCGGCGGTCGGGTCGAGGAAGCCGAGGATGCGCGCGACCCGGGACTGGTTCATCGCGACGAGCACCGCGACGGAGGCCCCGACCGACATCACCAGCGCGAAGAGCACGCGCAGGGGCGCCCCGACGCACCACAGGATGGCCAGCACCATCGCGCCCATGATCATCGCCGTGCCGAGGTCGCGCTGCATGACGACGAGCCCGATCATCACCAGGGACAACGGCAGGTACGGGACCAGCAGGTGCTTGGGCTGATCCAGGAGCTTGCGCTTGTTCGCCAGCAGGGCGCTGCCCCACACGATGAGGGCGATCTTGGCGAGTTCGGCCGGTTGCAGGCGCAGCATCTGCCCCGGGCCACCGAAGTTCAGCCAGTTCTTGTTGCCGCCCACGCCGTAGCCGAGGGGCGTGAACGTGAGGACGAGCAACAGGCCGGCGCCGAGGTAGATCACCCAGGCCCACGACCGCAGCTTCTCGGTGGGGACGCGCGAGGCGATCCACCCGACGACGACCGAGAACGCGAGGAACACCAGGTGGCGCTGCATGAAGTAGTAGGCGTCGTCGAACTGCCGGTACGCGAAGACGGTCGAGGCTGACCAGACCATGAGCACGCCGAGGATGACCAGGATCATGGTCGGGACGAGCACCAGGTAGGTGTCCGCCATCGGATGGCTCAGCCAGCCCGAGGCGGTGTCGACCAGTGAGGTCTGGCGTTGGTCACGCCGGCGTCCGGACGGTCGGGCTGGCCTGGTGGGGGTCAGGGTCGCCACGATCGTCCTCCTTACTCCTGCCGCCGGCCGGCCATGCGTCGGGCCGCGTCGGTGAAGTCGCGTCCACGGGCGTCGTACCCCGACCACATGTCCTTGCTGGCACATCCGGGCGCCATCAGGACCGTGTCGCCCGGGGAAGCCAGGCCCGCCGCGGCCGCCACGGCCTCGGCCATGGCTCCAGTCTCGCCCGAGTCGATGACGATCACGGGGACGTCGGGCGCGTGTCGGGCCAGCGCCTCAGCGATGACCACGCGGTCGACGCCGAGCAGGACCGCGCCCTTGAGCTTGGGACCGTAGGTGGTGACGAGGTCGTCGAAGCTCGTCCCCTTGGCCTGCCCGCCGGCGATCCAGACGATCGAGTCGAACGCCCGCATCGAGGACGCCGCCGCGTGCGGGTTCGTCGCCTTGGAGTCGTCCACCCAGGTGATCCCACCGGCCTGGGCGACGGTCTGGATGCGATGGTCGCCGATCTCGAGGTCGCGCAGGCCCTGGGCCACCGCCTGGGGCGGGACGCCGAAGCTGCGGGCGAGCGCCGCCGCCGCCAGGGCGTTCTCCACGTTGTGGGGCGCGAACGGGCGGACGTCCGTCAGCTCGGCCAGCGGCATCGCCGAGTCGCGGCGCTGCTCGATGAAGGCGCGGTCGACGATCAGGTCGTCCACGACACCGAGCATCGACGGCGCGGGGATCTCGAGGCGGAACCCGATCGCACGGGCCCCCTCGGCCACGTCCGCCTCCTCCACCATGCGCTCGGTGGCCGGGTCGGCGGCGTTGTAGACGCAGGAGTGCGTGACCCGCTCGTAGATCTTGGCCTTGTCCGCGGCGTACGCCGCGTAGGGGTCGTCCTCGTGGGCGTACCACTCGAGGTGGTCGGCGTGCAGGTTCAGCACCGCCGCCGAGTGGAGCGCCACGGACTCGGTCCAGTGCAACTGGAAGCTGGACAGCTCGACCGCCAGCACGTCGTACTCCACCTCGTCGAGGATCGCCTCGATGATCGGACGCCCCACGTTGCCGACCGCGGACGTCTTCAGCCCGGCGGCGAGCAGGATCGCCTCCAGCATGTTCGTGGTCGTGGTCTTGCCGTTGGTGCCGGTGACCCCGAGCCACGGGACGACCCGATCGGGCTGCATCATGCGCCACGCCAGCTCGACCTCGCCCCAGATCGGGACGCCCCGCTCGGCGGCCTGGGCCAGCAGCGGCGCGATCGGTCGCCAGCCGGGCGAGGTGACGACCAGGTCGACGCCCTCGGGCAGCGTCGCCGTGGCCCCCGCGCCGAGGGTGACCTCGACATCGAGGGCGCGCAGCAGGTCCGCCTTTTCGCGGTTGGCGTCCGTGTCGGCCTCGTCGAGGACGACGATGCGGCCGGCACCCAGTGCCATGAGTCCGTCGGCGGCGGCGTACCCGGACGTCCCGAGGCCGGCCACCACGACGGTGGCCTCCCCCCAGGGGGACAGGCGGTCGGCCGTGGGCATCCAGTCGAGGCTCACTGGGCGCTCACCCACTCGGCGTAGAAGATACCCGTGCCCAGGGCGACGAGAAGGCCGCAGATGATCCAGAAGCGGACGACCACCGTCTGCTCGGCCCAACCCACCAGTTCGAAGTGGTGGTGCAGGGGCGCCATCTTGAACAGGCGCTTGCCCTTGGTCACCTTGAAGTAGCCCACCTGCAGGATCACCGACAGGGTGATCACGACGAACATGCCGCCGAGGATGGTGACGAGGAGTTCGGTGCGGGTGAGGATGGCGAGACCGGCCACGGCGCCGCCGAGCGCGAGCGACCCGGAGTCACCCATGAAGATCTTCGCCGGGGAGGCGTTCCACCACAGGAAGCCGAAGCACGCGCCCGCCAGCGCCATCGAGATGGCCGCGAGGTCGTTGGGGTCGCGCACGTCGTAGCACTGCGGTCCCGCCGTGGAGAGGCGTGCGCACCACTGGCTGTACTGCCACAGGTTCACCAGCGCGTACGCGGCGAACACCATCGTGCTCAGGCCGGTGGCCAGGCCGTCGAGCCCGTCGGACAGGTTCACGCCGTTGGAGAGGGCCGCGATGATGAACACCACCCAGGCCAGGCCCAACCAGGGGCCGAGGTCCAGCCACGGGATGTCCCGCAGGAAGGACACGAACGTCGAACCGGGCGTGAGCCCCCGCTGGTTGGGGAACTGGAAGATCGCCCAGCCGAACGCGATGGCGATGATCGTCTGGAGGATCAGCTTGGCCCGGCTGTTGAGGCCCAGGCTGCGGGCCCGGGAGATCTTGAGCCAGTCGTCCAGGAAACCCACGAAGCCCAGGGCCGTGAACAGGCCCAGCAGCAGCAGGCCGGACGCCGTGGGCGGACGCCACAGGATCAGGTGGGCGAGGGCGTACGCCAGCAGGACCGACAGGATGATGGCGATGCCCCCCATCGTCGGGGTGCCCGCCTTCTTGAGGTGTTCCTTCGGGCCGTCGTCGCGGACGTACTGCCCGTACCCCTTGCTGACGAGGACGTGGATGGCCAGGCGCGTACCCACCAGCGTGCCCAGCAGGCCGAGCGCCCCGGCCAGCAGCATCATGATCACGGGTGCGCGTCTCCTTCGTCCTGCGCCGCCAGGGCGGCAGCCACGGTGTCCAGTGCCAAGCCTCGGGACGCCTTCACCAGCACCACGTCGCGTGGGCCGAGCAGAGCGCGCAGGGAGGCGATGAGTTGGTCCTTGCTCTCCTGATACTGGCCGTGACCGCCGCGCGCGGCAACTCCCTCCAGTGTCCGGTTGCCAAACTCGCCGATCGTCAGCACCTCGTCGATGCCGAGCTCGGCGGCCAGCTCCCCCACCTCGCGGTGGGCGTCGATCGCGGTGTCGCCGAGTTCGAGCATGTCGCCCAGCGCCGCCACGAGGCGTCCACCGGCACGGCGCATGCCGGCGAGGCTGCGCAGGGCGGCCGCCGTCGAGTCGGGGTTGGCGTTGTAGGAGTCGTTGAGGATCGCGAGGCCGTCGGCCCGCGTCGTGAGTTCCATGCGCCAGCGGGACAGCGACGTGGCGGCGCTGAGGGCCGTGGCCACGGCGTCCAGCTCGAGGCCGGCGGCGAGGCCGACCGCCGCCGCGGCGAGCGCATTGGCCACGTTGTGGCGGCCGAGGACGCGGAGGGTGACCGGCGCCCGGAGGTCGGTGTCGGCCCCAGCGCGCGACGCGCGCAGCACGAACGAGAACCGCTGCAGTTCGTCGGCGGTGATGTCCTCGGCCCACACGCGGAGTTCGGCCGTCCGGCCCCCGACGTCCCCGGGCTCCCCCGCCAGGCTGAACGCCGCGATGCGGGCGGGCGTCCGGGCGGACATCGCGGAGACCAGCGGGTCGTCGGCGTTCAGGACGGCCCAGCCGTCGGCGTCCAGCGCCTCGACGAGCTCCCCCTTGGCGCGGGCGGTGCCCTCGACCGAGCCGAACTCCCCGACGTGGGCGTGCCCCACGTTCAGCACGGCTCCGATGGCGGGCGGGGTGATCTCGGTCAGGTGGCGGATGTGGCCGATGCCGCGCGCCCCCATCTCGCTGACGAGGAAGGCGGTCCCGGCGTCCACGCGGCACGCGGTCAGCGGCGCGCCGATCTCGTTGTTGAACGACCCGGGCGGCCCGACCGTCGGCCCGGACGCGGACAGCACCTGCGCGATGAGGTCCTTGGTCGAGGTCTTCCCGGACGACCCGGTCACCCCGACGACCACGAGCCCGCGTGCGGCCGCCGCGTCGACGATGGTCCGGGCGAGCCGGGAGAGGCTTTCGACCGACTCGTCCACGACCACCTGCGGCAGGTCGGCGTCCACCTCACGCGTGACCAGCGCGGCACCCGCACCGGCGGACGCCGCAGCCGCCACGAAGTCGTGTCCGTCCACCCGGTCCCCCGCGAAGGCCACGAAGAGCGAACCCGGCGACACCAGCCGGGAGTCGATGACGACGTCCGGCCCCACGAGCGTCCCGGGGTCGGACGCCCGCACGAGACGTCCCCCCGCGGCCGCGGCCAGGTCCGTGAGCGTGATCGGTTCCACGTCAATTCCCCCAGATCTCGCGGATCACCGCGACGTCGTCGAACGGACTGATGGTGCCGGCGACGTCCTGGCCGGTCTCGTGTCCCTTGCCGAGGACGGCGACCCAGTCCCCGGGACGGGCCAGGCGCAGCGCGGTGGCGATGGCGGATCGCCGGTCCCCGCCGTCCACGACCTCGGTGCCGCCGACCTCACGCGCGCCCGCGAGCACGGCGGCGCGGATCGCGGCGGGCTCCTCGCTGCGCGGGTTGTCGTCCGTCACCACCACGATGTCGGACGCCTCGGCGGCGGCCCGGCCCATCGGGACCCGCTTGGTGGTGTCCCGGTCCCCGCCGGCCCCGAGGACGGCGATGCGACGACCGGTGCGCGGCAACGCGGCCAGCGCGGCGGCCACCGCCTGCGGCGTGTGGGCGAAGTCCACGACGGCGTGCGGGGCGTCCGGGCCCAGGTCGACGCGCTGCATGCGCCCGGGCACCTGCGCGTCGGCGAGCCCGGCCGCGGCGTCCGCCACCGGCAGGCCGGCGGCGTGGACCAACCCCAGGGCCGTCACGGCGTTGGCGACGTTGAAGTCGCCGAGCATCGACAGCGTGAACCGGGTCGTGCCGCCGGGGTGCGCCAGCTCAACGGACGCTCCTCCCTCGGGCAGCGGCTCGGAGCCGACGACGCGCAGGTCGGCGTCCGGCGCGCGGGTCGTGGTGAGGGCGGCCGACCCGTCCGCCCGGACGAGGTCGGCGAGGCGTGCGCCCCACGCGTCCGCGGTGTTGATGACGGCGTGCCTGGTCCGCCCGCCGAGGAAGAGCTGGGTCTTGGCCGCGAAGTAGTCCTCGAGCGTGTGGTGGAACTCCAGGTGGTCCTGACCGAACATCGTGAAGGCGGCCGCGTCGAAGGTGAGCGCCTCGACGCGGTGCAGCGCGAGGGCGTGGCTGCTCACCTCCATGGCGATCGTGTCGGCACCGGCCTCCCGCATGACCGCGAGCAGGGCCTGCAGGTCGGGTGCCTCCGGGGTGGTGATGGTGGTGCGACTGGTCGGCAGGGGGCGTCCGGCCACGCGGAAGCCGATGGTCCCCACGGTGGCGACCCGGCGACCCAGGGCGGTCAGCGCCGCCTCGAGCAGGAAGACGGTGGACGTCTTGCCGTTGGTTCCGGTGATGCCGAACAGGTCCACGGCGTCGCCGGGGCGGCCATAGGCGTCGGCCGCGAGTTCCGCCATGGCCCGGCGCGGCTCGTCGACGGTGATGATCGGGAGGCCGGCGTCGGCGGCCAGGGCCGAGCCCGCGGCGTCCGTCAGGACGGCCAGCGCCCCGGCTGAGGCGGCCTGCGCGGCGAAGCGGGCCCCGTGTGTGCTCGCGCCGGGAAGGCCGACGTACAGGTCGCCGGGCCGGACCCGGCGTGAGTCGAGCGCCACCCCCCGCAGGACGCCGGACGCCCCTGGCACCAAGCGGGCCAGGGGCACTCCGGGCGCGGCCTCGGGCCGCAGGACGGGGTCGCACATCACCGGTCGCATCATTCCTTGAAGAGGGGGAGCTTGGCCTGCTTGGTGTCGTTGCTGGGCTGCACACCATAACGGGGCAGTGCCAGCGACATGACATCACGGTAGACCGGTCCGGCCATGCCGAGGCCCGCACCCATCGTGTCTGGACGGGCGATGAGGACGTAGACGAGGATCTGCGGATCCTCGACCGGCGCCACCCCCACGATGGAGGCGACCTGGCCGGCGTAGCCGCCCGTGGCCGCGGTCAGGCGCGCGGTGCCGGTCTTGGACCCGGCGCGGTAGCCCGGGATGGAGAGCTGGGCCTCGCTGTCGAGGGTGCGCTGCTCCATCATCTCGACCGTCTGGCGAGCGGCCTCCTCCGAGACGACCCGGCGCGTGACGGGCGGGTCGACCGGGGTCAGGGTCCCGTTGTGCGGCCCGCTCGCCTTGATGACCGTCGGGGTCGTGTACACACCGTTGTTCGCGACCGCCGCGACCGCCGCGGCCATCTGGACGGCCGTCATGGAGACGCCGTAGCCGTAGGACATCGAGTCGGCCTGGAACTGGGGCATGTCCGCGCCGGGCAGGTTGCCCGCCGACTCGCCCGGCAGTCCGAGGCCGGCCTTCTGGCCGAGCCCGAAGCCCGCCAGGTAGTCGCGCAACTGCTCGGGCTCGAGGTCGCGCGCCGCGGTGATCGCGCCGACGTTGGACGACTTCACCAGGATGCCCCGCGTCGTGATGTCGATGTCACCGTGCCGGAAGGCGTCCTTGACCTCGTGCTCGCCGACCTTGATGGTCGGCCCGATGCGATAGGTCTTGTCGGGCGTCGTCACCCCTGCGTCCAGCAGGGACGCGATGGTGAGGACCTTCTGCACCGAGCCGGGCTCGTACACCGCGGAGATCGCGCGGTTGCCGGTGTCGCCCGGCCTGGCCTCGCCCGGGTCGTTGGAGTCGTAGGACGGGTAGTTCGCCAGAGACAGCAACTCGCCGGTCTCGACGTCCATGACCACCGCGACACCCCAGTTGCCCGACACCTCGTCGACCCGCTCGGCGAGGCGCTTCTCGACCATCCACTGCAGGTCGGGATCGATGGTGAGCTGGTAGTCCTGGCCGTCGACGGCGGGCTTCAACGTCTGGTTGCCCAGCGGGATCTTCCCGTTGGGCGAGGTCTCGAACTGCTCCCGACCCATGACACCGGCCAGCGACTCCTCCTGCGCCATCTCCAGGCCCGAGCGGCCCTTGCCCTCACTCATGAAGCCGACGATGTTGCTCGCGACCGTGCCCATCGGGTAGATGCGACGGGGGTTCGACTCGCGGAACACCCCCACGTACCCGCCACGGACGACCCTCCCGTCCTCGTCGCGGACGACCTCGTTGAGGGCGGCGTTCAGCCGGACCCACGTGCTCGACGGCACCTGCTTGGCGAGTTGGGCGTATTTCACCGGGACGGTCTCGCCCGCGGAGTTCGTCGTGGTGGTGCGGCGCAGCTTCTGCTCGATCTCGTCGGCGGGGACACCGGTGTGCGCGGAGATGATCTGCGCCATCTCGGCGGGCGCGACCTCGCCCTTGATGCGGTCCGCCTCGCGCATCGCCTCCGGCTCCTTGCCGTTGGTGGCGATCATCGAGGGATCTGCGATGACGTTGACCGTGGCCTCGGTCTGGGCGAGCACCTGCCCATCGCGTCCGGTGATGGTGCCGCGCTCGGCGGGCACGTCGCGGCCGACGGTCATCTTGTCGGCGGCCTCGGCGGCCATGGCGTCCGCGCTGACCACCTGGATCTGGAACGCGCGCGCCCCCACGACCGAGAACAGCACCGCGACGGTGATGATCAGGACGCGCAGCCGGAACGCCGAGGACGCGAGCGGGATGCGTCGGGTCCGTCGACGCGAACGCCGCACGGACGAGCCGCGGCCACCCGTCCCACGCCTGGACGGCCCGCGGCCGGACGGCGCGCTCATGGGGCGACTTCGGGTGTCAGCGGGGCGGGCTCCGCGGCGAGCTGCGCGGCTGGCTCGGCCGCCTCAGGGGCGGCGGCCTCGGGGGCGGTGGCCTCGGGGCCGGGGGTCGCCGGCGCGGCCTCCACAGGGGCGGCGGCCTCCGGAGCGGTGCCGGACGCCGCGGGCGCCACGCTCGCCTCGGGGGCGTCCCCGACCGCGGTGTCCATCCGGCGCGTCAGCGACGGGATCTCGTTGCCCGTGGCGGGTGTCGGAATGCCCCGGACCTCGCCCGTGCCGAGGTCGATGAAGACCGCGTGCGGGTTCGGGACCATGCCGAGCGCGGCGGCCTCCCGAGCGAGCGCCGCCGGCGCCTCCGCGCGGTTGAGCTGGGACTCCAGGTCGGACGCCCGATAGCTCAGCTCACTCGCCTCGCGTTGCGCCTTCTGCACCGCGAAGGCCTGGTCCTGCAGCACGGTGGTGAGCAACAACATGCCCACCATGCCGCTGACGAACAGTCCGACGACGAGCATGGCGAACGTGGCCGACGACATGCGTCGCGGAGGACTCGTGATGGAACGCAACTGCGGACGGACCTGCCCCGCCGCCTCGCCGAGGCGTCGCGGTGCCTCGCGGATGGTTTGCCAAGCGGTCACGGTGCCTCCAATCGTTCGGTCGCGCGCAGCCGGGCGGACGCCGCGCGGGGGTTCTCCGCCTCCTCGTCGGCGGTGGGACGTTCGGCGCCGCGGGTGAGCAGCCGGAATTTGGCCCGGTGCTCGGCCGGCACGACGGGGAGGCCCCGGGGTGCGGTGTCGGTCGTGGCGGCGGCGAAGGCCTGCTTGACGAGGCGGTCCTCCAGCGAGTGGTACGAGAGCACCGCGAAGCGTCCGCGCGGGGCGAGCGCCTCCAACGCCGCGGGGATGAGCCCTTCGAGCGCCTCGAGTTCTCGGTTGACCTCGATGCGGAGCGCTTGGAACGTCCTCTTGGCGGGGTGGCCGCCGGTGGCGCGCGTGGCCGCGGGGATGGCGTCCGTCAGCACCTGGACGAGGCGCGCGGAGGTGGTGAAGGGCTCCTCGGCGCGGGCGGCGACGATGCGCCGGGCGATGCGGTCGGCGAACCGCTCCTCCCCGTAGGTCCGCAGGATGCGGGCCAACTCGCGCGCGTCGTACGTGTTGAGCACGTCGGCGGCCGTCGGGCCGGACGCCGGCGTCATGCGCATGTCGAGCGGGGCGTCCACCGCGTAGGCGAAGCCGCGCTCACGGCGATCGATCTGGAGGCTGGAGAGGCCGAGGTCGGCGAGGATCGCCTGGACCTTCGGCGTCCCGTCCTCCGCCAGGACGTCCGGCAACTCGTCGTAGACGGCCTCGTAGAGGTTGACGCGGTCACCGAACTCGGACAGTCGCTCCCGGGCGATGGCCAGTGCGTCCGCGTCGCGGTCGATGCCGACCAGGCGCGCCCGGGGGCAGGCCTCGAGGACCAGGCGGGCGTGACCGCCGAGTCCGAGGGTGCAGTCGACGTACGTGCCACCCGACTCGAGGGCGGGGGCGAGGAGTTCGACGATGCGCGCCGCCATGACGGGCACGTGCCCCGTCGGGGTGGCCTGCGCCATGTCCGCCTCCTTCGTCGCTCCCCCACGATGGGGTTTCGAACCGGGAGGGCCACCTGGCACCGGGGAAGTGGTGTCAGGGGGTCCGACCGGGTCGAAGCCTCATCGCGGGGTCCTTCTCACTCGTTGGGGCGGGTTGCCCCACCGGGGAAGATCTCCTCGTCCATGCGGGCGAACTCGTCGTCCTGCGCCGACTGGTACGCCTCCCAGGCGGCGAGGTTCCAGACCTCGACCCGGTTGAACGCACCGATCACGGCGATCTCCTTGTCCAGTCCCGCGTAGTTCCTCAGAACCGGCGGAATCGTCACGCGTCCCTGTCCGTCGGGAACCTCCTGCGAGGCCCCCGCGGCGAACATGCGCTGGAAGTCACGGATCCCCTTCAGGGTCGAGGGCCCGCTCATGGCTGCCTGCGCCTGCCGCTGGAACTCCTCGACGGTGTAGATCGCGAGACAGCGCTCCTGCCCCTTCGCGATCACCAGCCCGTCGCCGAGTTCGTCCCGGAATTTCGCCGGGAGGACGAAGCGACCCTTGTCGTCCACCTTCGGGAAGTGGGTGCCCAAGAACATGGGACCCCTCCCTCCAGCATCCCTCGTCCTCCACTTGGACCCACTTTAACCCACTTCCCCCCACTCAGGGCAATGGACGCCGCCATATTCGTTCGCGTGGGGGCCATCGGGGGCACTGCCGCCCCTCCTGTGCCGGCCTCGAGGCGGCCGGTAGTGTGGGCGCGTGACGATGAACTCCACCGCTGTCGACGTGTCCGAGGTGACCGAGCTGGCCCGGCGGCTGCGTGACTCCGTGGGGTCCGTGATCGAGGGCAAGGCCGAGGCCGTGGACATGGCCCTGGTGGTCCTGCTCGCCGGTGGTCACCTCCTGATCGAGGACGTGCCCGGCGTGGGCAAGACGATGCTGGCCCGCACGTTGGCGAAGTCGATCGACTGCTCCGTGCGCCGCATCCAGTTCACGGCCGACCTGCTGCCCAGCGACATCACCGGCGTGTCGATCTTCAACCCCCAGACGCACGGCTTCGAGTTCAAGCCCGGCGGCGTGTTCGCCAACATCGTGATCGGCGACGAGATCAACCGCGCCTCACCCAAGACCCAGTCCGCCCTGCTGGAGGCGATGGAGGAGGCGCACGTCTCCGTCGACGGCACCACGCATGAGCTCCCGCGCCCGTTCATGGTGTTCGCCACCCAGAACCCGATCGAGATGCAGGGCACCTATCCGCTGCCGGAGGCCCAGCGCGACCGGTTCATGGCAGCCATCTCGATGGGCTACCCCACCCGCGCGGCCGAGATCGACATGCTGGAGCACCACGGGGCGAGCAACCCGCTGGACGCGCTGCGCCCCGTGACGGACGCCGAGGGCATCCTCTCGGCGCGCGCCACGGTGGCGGAGGTCTTCGTCCACGCCGCGCTGAAGGACTACGTGGTGTCCCTGGTCGCGGCCACGCGGGCGTCCGACCAGCTGCGGCTCGGCGCCTCCCCGCGCGCGAGCCTGCAGTTGCTGCGCGCCGCGCGCGCCCGCGCGGCCATGCTGGGCCGCGGCTACGTCATCCCCGAGGACGCCTCGACGCTCGCGGTGCCCGTGCTGGCCCACCGCGTCCTGTTGAGCCATCGCGCCCACACGGCCCAGGCCTCCACCGCGGACGTCGTGTCGTCGCTCGTGGCCGCGGTCCCCGCGCCGCGGCGCACCTAGGGACGGCATGGCCCCGATCCCCCGCCCCACCGTCCGCACCCTCCTCTTCTGGGGGCTGGGTGCGGTCGTCCTGGTGTTCGGGATGTCCCTGGGCAACCAGGACGCCGTCTGGCCCGCCCTGTTCCTGATGCTGCTGCCGGTGGTCACCCTGCTGGCCCTGCTGGTGCTGCGTCCCGCGTTCCGGTTGAGGCGAACGGTCGTTCCGGGCGTGGTCGGCGTCCGCGAGTCGGCCGAGGTACGCATCGTGGCCACCGCCGTGCGCGCCAGCCCGGGCGGGTACGTCATCGCCGAGGACGACCCGGGCGCCCTGCTGGGCGCGCCGCACCATGCGCGCCTGCACGCCGACCACCCGGGTGCCACCACCGAGACCTCCTACACGATCCGGGCGCGCAGGCGCGGGCGACACACACTGGACGGCTTCCGCGTCCGGTTCACCGACGTGCTGGGGTTCTGGGTCCACACCGTCAGGATCGCGCAACCCACGCCGCTGGTCGTCACGCCCGCCGTCGTGGCGCTGCCGGCCAGCAGGGCGGCCGCCTACGGCGTGACCGGGGAGACACCGATCCCCCAGACCGCGGTCTCGGGTCCCGACGATGCCCTGGTCCGCGAGTACCAGGCCCGCGACGACGTCCGGCGCATCCACTGGCCCTCGACCGCCCGGAGCGGGACCTTGATGGTGCGCCGCGAGGAGGCCGCCTGGGATCCCACCGCCTGGGTGCTGCTCGACTCGCGCGCGGCCACCCACCCGGACGCCCGCGGCGAACGCCCCACCTTCGAGTGGCTGGTCTCGGCGGCGGCGTCCATCGGACTCCGGCTGCTGTCGGACGGCTACTCCGTCACGCTCATCGACGCCGAGGGCGTCCGGCACGAGGTGTCGGCGAACCGGGTCGCCGCGTCCGCCGAGTGGCTCGACCCCCTGGTGGACGCCGACGTCACCGCCGTCCAGGACCTCCACGAGGCCACACTGCACATGGCCCAGGCGTCGTCCGAGAACCGCATCGTCGCCCTGCTCGGCGGCCTCGACCGGGGCACCGCCGACCTGCTGGCCGCGACCACGGCGTCCCGCCACGAGCGCACCGCGCTCGTCATGACCCCGGACGCCGACGCCCGGCCCGCCTTCGACGACGGCCGCGCAGTCCTGGTGGACCACGGTTGGGTCGTCCGTGAGGTGGAGGCGACCTCGGACATCGCGCGCGCTTGGGCCCCGGAGGGGGCGGGACGATGAGGATCGAGACGCGGCTCGGATTCGCCCTGGCGGTCGCCTTCTCCCTGCAACTGCTGCCCTGGACGCAGCTGACCCGCCACACGGCGGCCCTGCAGGCGGCGGGGGTCGTCATCGTGCTGGTGCTGGCGACCGGCTGGATCGCGCGACGCCTGCGGTGGCCCTCGACGAGCGTGGCCGTGGCCGAACTCGTGATGGCCGTGGCCGGCACCGTGGGGGCGGTCGCCTGGGCCAACGGCGCCCAACACCTGGAGCGCCTTCCCGCCCTGCTCGGCGAGGGCATCGCCTTCATCCAGAGCAGTTCGGCCCCCCTCTTCCCCCACCCCGGGGCCACCGTGGTCATCGTCATCGGCCCGGCGCTGCTGGCGATCGCGGCGGACGTGCTGGCCATCAGCACCGAGCGACCCGGCGTCGCCGCCATCCCGCTCGTGGCGATGTACCTGGTCATGGCCGTCGGACTCACCACCCCGACCCTGTTCAGCGAGTTCGTCCTGCTGGCGATCGGCATCGTCCTGGTCCTGCTGGCCGCGAGCCCGTGGGGTCGCGCCGACCGTCCGGGTGCCCGCATGGCGGCCCTCCTGACAGCGGCAGCCATGACCGTGGGCGCGCTCGGGGCGACGTGGGCCGTGGCTCGACTGGTCCCGACCTTCCAGCCGCGTCCCACCAACGAGCCGCTCCAGATGACAGACCCGTCGCTGGACCTCAAGCGCAACCTCGTCCAGGGATCGGACGAGGTGGTGATCCGGTACCGGACCGACAGCCCGGGGGGCACCTACCTCAAGCTCGCGACCCTGCCCGCACTGTCGACGGCCGGGTTCGCGCTCTCGGACGTCCGGGTCGCGACGGGCCGGATGCCGGAGCCGCCCGGGTCCCCGCGAGGGACCGTCCGGACGACGTCCGTCGAGATCGGAGACTTCTCCAGCGAGTGGCTCCCCGTCCCCTACGCCCCGACCTCGTTCGAGGCCCCCGGACAGTGGGGCTTCGCCCTGGACACGCTGGACGTGATGGCGCTGGCGGGCAGCGGGCGCACCAGCGCCACCCAGGGGATCAGCTACCAGGTGCGCAGCCTCGAGGTGCGCCCGGACGCCGCCGCGGTCGCCGGCGCCGGGTCGACGGGAGGCCCCAACCGCGACCTCACCCAGAGCCTGCCCGCCGAGGTGCCCGAACGCGTCCGCACGCTGGCGCAGTCCGTGACGGCGGCCGCGCCGACAGCGGGCGCCAAGGCGCAGGCGATCGAGGCGTACCTGCGCTCGCCGGACTTCACCTACTCCACGGCGGTCACGGCCGGCACCGGCGATGGCCTCGCGACGATCGACGACTTCCTGTTCCGGTCACGGACCGGCTACTGCGAGCAGTTCGCCGGGGCCATGGCGATCATGGCGCGGGAGGTGGGCATTCCGACCCGCATGGCCGTGGGCTTCGTCCCGGGCACCCAGGAGGGCGACACCTGGGGTGTGAGCGCGCGGGACCTGCACACGTGGCCCGAGTTGTGGCTGGACGGCCTGGGGTGGGTCGCGTTCGAGCCCACCCCCTCGCGCGGCAGCGCGGGGACCGGCAGCGTCGATGCCCCGCAGCCCGGGGGGACGCCCGGACCGACCGCGGCTCCGGCGACGGCCCAGGAGAGCCCGTCGCCCGCTCCGGCGGACGTCATCCCCACGGAGGAGCCCGCCCCCACGCCCGAGGGGTCGAGCCCTCAGGTGGACCTCGGGGCCTGGGTTCCGGTTCTGCTCGTGGTGCTCGTCGCCGTGGCCGGGGCGGCGGCGCTCCTGGTGCCCCGCATGCTGCGCGCCCGCCGTCGCCGAATGCGGCTGGCCGGCACCGGCGATGCCCGGGCCGACACCTTGGCCGCGTGGGACGAGGTGCGCGAGGTGGTCGCCGACCTGCGACTCCCGTGGCCGGACGGCTCCCCCCGGTTCGCCGCGGAGCGCCTCGTCAGCGCACTGGGCGGCGACGAGACGGCGACGGCGGCACTGCGCGGCCTGGCTGCGGCCACCGAGCGGGCGCTCTACGACCGGAGCGAGAACTTCGACCTGGCGGGTCGGTGGGAGCCCCAGGTGGTCGCCATCACGGCCGCCCTCACGGAGCAGGAGCGCGGACGCACGGGACGGCGTGCGGGAAGCAGCAACGCGCCGCCCCGCAGGGCCGCGCGCTGAGCTCGGTTCGGTTCGTCGAGGAGCAGGTCAGAAGGCGTCGTCGCCTCGTCGCCAAGGATCGTCGATGTGGTCGGTGAACGCGGAGTCCTCGGGCCGTCGACCATGTGACTGCGTCTCCACGACACGCCACGACTTGATGGCGACAACGGTCGACGCCAGCATGATGACGAAACCGACGACGCTGATGATCCACGTGATCTGCATGCCGCCGATGAGGGCGGCCAGACCGACCACGAAGCCCAGCCCCGCGATCGCGGCCCGGCGACGGTGAAGCTTGCGCGTCGTCGTACCACGGAGCGTGTTGGCGAGCTTCGGATCCTCAGCCGCGAGGGCGGCCTCGAGCTGCTCCAGGAGCCGTTGCTCCTTGTCGGACAGTGCCATCGCGCCTCCCTTCCTCGTGGGCGGCACCCCAGTGAGGGATGTGGGACAAGTGTAGGCGCCCACTGACTCAAACGGAACCGGACCGTCTCGTCAACGTGGCCCGCGAGACCGCGTGCGGCCCGAATCGGGCGATGGCGGCATCGGCCGCACGTTCCGCCTCGCGCCACCCTCGATCAGGCTCGTCCAGGGCCGGTTGGGTGGCGACCTGGTCGACGTCCAACACGTGCTCGACCCGGATGCCCACCCGGCGCAGTCGGGGTCGCTCGAGCCGGAACGCGCGCAACAGTCGGAGGGACGCGGCGTACACCTCATTGGTGGCGTCGGTCGGGTAGGGCAAGGTGAGCGACTTCTGGACGGTGCGGAAGTCGGCGAAGCGCAGGCTGAGGGTGACGGTGCGGCCGACGACGCGCGCCATGCGCATGCGCGACGCCACCCGCGCGCTGGTACGGAGCAACTCGGTGCGGACGAGGTCCAGGTCGTCGGTGTCCTTCGAGAACGTCTCCTGGCTGCCGACACTGCGGTCGCTCGGCTCGGTCGCGACGACGCGGCGTCCGTCGATGCCCCACGCGAACTCCCACAACTCCTCCCCGGCGCGCGCCCCGAAGGCCCGCTGCAGGGTGGACTTCGGCGTGTGCGCGACGTCGGCGACCGTGTAGAGGCCCAGCTTGTTGAGCTTCTCGGTGGTGGACGGCCCCACCCCCCAGATCTTCTCGACCGCCTGGGGGTGCAGGAACGGGATCACCTCGCCGGGATGGACGCGGAACAGCCCGTTCGGCTTGGCCTTGTTCGAGGACATCTTGGCGATCAGCTTGGTCGGCGCGATGCCCACCGAGCACGGAATGCCCTGCTCGTCGGCCACCAGCGCCCGGATGAGCTCCCCCACCTCCTCCGGCTCCCCCAGGAGGCGACGCGTTCCGGTGATGTCGAGGAACGCCTCGTCGAGAGAGACCTTCTCGACGTGCGGGGTGATCGTGGAGAAGATCGCGAACACCCCGTCCGAGGCGGCCTCGTAGGCGTCGTAGTCGGGTTTGATGGCGATCGCCTCGGGGCACAGCCGACGCGCCCGGGTCGACGACATGCCCCCCTCGACCCCGAACGCGCGGGCCTCGTAGGACGCCGACAGCACCACCCCGCGGTTGGCGCCCCCGACCCACACCGGCTTGCCCCGCAACTCGGGACGGCGGCGGAGCTCGACGGCCACGTAGAAGGCGTCCATGTCGACGTGGGCGAGGACAGGCACGACACCTCCTAGATTCGAACACCGATTCGAATCACATGCTAGGCCGTGGCTCCGACCCTTCGTCAAGCAGCCCCGCCCACCCCGGCCCGGCCACCCCGGCCCGGATCGCGCCTCACGCGGTCAACGTGACGCCCTCCGCTGGCGCGCGCTCCACGACTGCGGGGACAGCTGTCGCGCGCGTCCGCCCGATCCCGAGCGCTGCCCGCACCTGACCGGCACGGATGAGGAGCCCGGCCACCACGTCATCGATCGCGTTGCGCGTGCCGACGAGGCACCCAACCCGTACAGCGTCAGGACGGCGGTGAACCCGGCGTACAGCCCGAGGGGCGACCCCAGCGTGACCAGGGCCACGAGGGCCACCACCAGGCCCTGGAGCCCCAGCGCCGCCGGGAACAGGATGAAGTACGGCGGGGCGGACACGCGGTCGGCGATCTTGGGCGTCCGCAGGAAGGGTGCCTTCGTCCCGTTGAACGCCTGCTGGAGGGAACGCAATCCGCCCGCGAGGTTCACCGCCACCAGCAGCATGTTGAATCCGTACACGCGGAAGGTGTCACTGGCCCGGTACCCGTTGCGGGCGAGGTCCCCGGCGTGCGTCACCAGGTAGGGGGCTGCCAGGAGGGGCACCAACCACGGCACGACGATCCCGTCCAGGAGGTGGGCGGGGACCAGCAGCATGAGCAGCAGTCCCGTGGCCGTGACCGGCATCGAGGTGAGGTAGTGGAACTGGAGCAGCAGCCCGGGCAGCGGGGTGCGCTCGCCGCGCCGCGCACGCGTGCGCAACAACTCGCCCAGCTTGGGGAGGATGATGAGCCCGCCGTTGGCCCACCGCCGCCGCTGGATGACGAGCGAGCCGAAGTCGGGCGGCGTGGCGCTGTAGGCCAGCCGCTCCGGGAGGTTGTGCAGCGACCAGCCCTGGACGAGCAGGTCAAGGCTCGACTCGGTGTCCTCGATCACGGTCCGGTCCTG
The DNA here is from genome assembly GCF_059515965.1 of Propioniciclava sp. LT432. NCBI lineage: Bacteria > Bacillati > Actinomycetota > Actinomycetes > Propionibacteriales > Propionibacteriaceae > Propioniciclava > Propioniciclava sp. LT432. Next base: position 69,385 of record NZ_JCAKNE010000004.1, read on the forward strand.
GATGTACCGGGTGATGGGGTGCCCGTCCTCCAGCGTCGTGGTGGCGATGGCGTCCAGCGCCTCCCTGCGCAGCACCGCGTTGGCGCCGACCCAGAAGGTGGCCCCGTAGTGGGTCATGCCTTGGTGCAGGAGGTACTGGATGTCGGTGGTCGCCCCGGCGATCCGTTCGAGCTCGCTGGTGGCACCGGGGAAGGCGGAATAGGGCGTCTGCGCGACCCCTACACGTCGGTTGGCCGGCTGCTCCATGAAGTGCACCAGGCGCAGGGCGTAGTCGGGCAGGAGGACGCTGTCGGCGTCCAGGGTGAGCACGTAGTCGGACGTCGGGAACCGCCGGTCGCCGAGCTGCCCACCCATGACGCTGAGGTAGGAGTTCAGGTTCATCGCCTTGTTCGGCTCGTGCGAGAGGTGCGCGTACGCCTTGCGCTCGAAGGAGGTGACCCGGACCGAGAGGGTGTCGACCAGCCGGGTGTACAGCGACGCCACGGCCTCGCGCGACACCGTGCCGCCCGAGGCGACGGACGCGGTGCGCTCGGCCTCCGCCTCGTACTCCCGGGCCAGCGCGAGCAGCACGTCGTCCGCGAACAGGCGATCACCGTGGTCGCCCGCCCGCCACTCCACCGCCCAGTTCCGCAGCGCGGACGCCACGGCCGCCAAGCAGTCACTGACGGCGCACAGGTCGCCCGTCCTCGCCGCACCGGTCGGGCCACCCTCCAGGAACCGGCCGTAGTCGGCCTCCACGCGGCGGCGGACGGGCTCGAGTTGGGCCTCGACCCGCGCCGGCATCGCGCGGGCGTCGGCCAGCAGGGACGCCGCCCCGGACCCCTGCGGGGGGTGGGGCGGATCGTCGATGAGCAGGACGATGCGGACGTCGGGGTACTCCAGCAGCGCGGCCGACAGCAGCGTGCGGCGGATGACTTGGGGCTCCTCGCGATACTAGGGCACCAGCACGGTGATGGAGGGGCGGCGCTCGCGCACCGTGGCCCGCGCCACCGCCAAGGAGACCGGGACGTGGGTCGCGAAGCGGCGGGCGGCGCCGATCCGGGCGAGCAGGTGCATGGCCGTCGCGAAGGTGAGGAGGGTGCTCAGGGTCAGGTAGGCGGCGATCGCCACGGTGGTGGCCCAGTGCTCGAACGCCCTGGCGGCCAGGGCGTTGCCGACCACGAGGACGGACATCAGGACCCACAGGGCGAGCGTGAGGACCAGGGCGCCGATCGCACCGGACGCGCCGCCGGCGATGGGGTTGCGCATGCGAAGAGGGGATGCTTGAACGGGGGACGTGTACCCGGGGGCGGTGTTCACGTTCCCTCATGCTAGGGCAGTGCACCTTCGAACCGGCAATGTTGCGCGCACTTGCAGCAGGGCAGGTTTCCATTTGCGGAGCCTGGTGATCCGATCAACGCCCTCCATCTTTCTTCCTCGCACGAAGCCGGCCCGGCGTACGCTGGAAAATGGGACAAATCGTCCCCAAGGTTGACAATTGAACGAGGATTGAGGTGTCCCTTGAAGGCACCACGCGCACCATGCAGAAATACTGGGATTCGGAGCACTCCGACGTCAGCATGATGGCGGACGATGTCGTCTTCACCATGATGGCCACCGGTGAGGACACCAAGACCCCCGAAGGGGTCCAAGCGATGCTCAACTACTTCTACCATGTCGCCTTCGACGCGACCGCCACGACCGATTGGTCGGTCATCGGTGATGGGCGCGCCGTGGTGGAGGGCGAGGTGATCGGATAGCACATCGGCGAGTTCGCGGGAATTCCCGCCACCGGAAAGGACATCAAGGTCCCCATCTGCGTGGTCTACGACCTCGAGGATGACCTCATCAAGAAGGCCCGCATCTACTTCGAGATCCCTGTCCTCATGCAACAGCTGGGGGTGACGACGTAGCTCTCCGTTCGAACTCGTTCGACGCATTCGCGCCACCACGCCTCAGCGGCCCGACGACCCCGGACTGGAGTGCCACAGCTTGCGGCCCGGGTCGGCGTACCGCTGCGGAACCGACTTGGGCGACTCGCCGGCCGGCGCGACGTCGGTGTAGGGCGACTGCACGAACCCGCTGGGGTGGATGAGCACCCGGCGCTGCCCCATGCCGCCGGCCGCCCCGGCATGCTCGGTATCGGCGCGGCGCCGGGCCCGCTCCCCCTGCGACCCGCCCTCGCCGTCGGCGTACGGCCGATCCTGGGACTTCGCGTTCCAGTCCGCCTTGAGCCGTTCGTTCTCGACCACGACGGACGCCTGCGCCGCGAGTTCGGCGTCGATCAGGGCGTGGACGGCGCCGACCGCGGCCCGTTCGTCGCCGGTCGCCTCGAGCGTGGAGCGCCACAGCGCCTCGAGGTGGAGCAGGTCCCACGCGCCCAGCGCCCTCAGGGAGACGCCACGGGCGCCCGTCCGGCGCAGTTCCCCCACCCCCACGATCAGCCACGCGTTGAAGACCGTCCGTGCGAAGGGACCCTGGGCGTCCTCGAAGAAGGTGAGGTCGACCGGCCCCGTCCCGTCGTCCAGGGTCAGGAAGACCACCCGCTTGCCCGACTTCACCGGCGGCGTCTGCGTGGCCACCTTCACCCCGGCCACCAGCAGCCGGCTGCCGCTGCGCCGCTTCATCTGCTCGTCCGACTTCGTCGTGCCGATCGCCTCGATGAAGTCGCGGTGGTCCTCCATGACGTGGCGGGTGGCGTCCAGGCCCAGCACGGCCAGCTCGGCGGCCATCCGCTCCTGCGAGGTCATCTCGGGCAGCCCGGACACCACCACGTCGAGCGGCCCTTCGACAAGCTCAGGGTTGGAGGGGGTGAAGTCGAACGCCACCTGGACGGCCTGGTGGCCGGTCGCGCCACCCGACCCGAGCCCTCGTGCGCGGCCGTGGGCCCGGGCGTCCACGCGGTCGGCCCGTTCGAGGTCGGCCAGGGTGAGCAGCAGGTCACGACGGGTGACCCGCCCGCGCGTTCCCAGCCCGTGCGGCCGGTCGATGCCGTAGAGGGAGTCGAAACCGCCCGCCAGCACGAGGTGCTCGGCGACGTCGGATCCCGGCCGCGCGCGGTGCCAGAAGTCGACCAGTCCGCTGTAGGGCTGCCCCGTGACGATGCGCTCCACCTCGGCCTCGCTGATGCCCTTCACGTCGGTCAGGGCGATCCGGATGCCGAGGGCCCCGCCCTCCACCTCCTCCACCCGGTACACGTCCCCCGAGGCGTTGACGTCCAACCCCAGCACCGGGATGCCCATGCGCCGCGCCTCCGCGAGGATCAGCCGCTTGGGGTACATGCCCGGGTCGTGCGTGAGCAGCCCGGCGATGAAGGCCGCGCCGTGGTGCCACTTCAGCCACGCCGACTGGTAGGTGGGCAGCGCGAACGCCGCCGCGTGGGCCTTGCAGAACCCGAAGGACGCGAACGAGACGAGGATGGCCCAGACATCGGAGATGAGCCGCTCGTCGTAGCCGAGCTTGCGGGCGGCCGGGAAGAACCAGCGCTTCACGTCCTCCTGCCCCTCGGGCGAGCCGAGCGCGCGCCGGGCCTCGTCGCCGTAGGCCAACGAGCAGCCCGTCATGGCGGCGACGACCTTGATCACCTGCTCGTGGAACACGATGACGCCCTTGGTCTCGGCCAGGGCGGGCTTCAGGTTGGGGTGGGGGTACACCGCCTCGGACCAGCCGTTGCGGGCCCTCAGGAACGGCACCACCATGTCCGACTTCACCGGGCCGGGCCGGAACAGGCTGATGTCGATGACGAGGTCGTTGAACTCGCTCGGGGAGAACTTGCCGACCAGTTCCCGCTGGCCGGGCGACTCGATCTGGAAGCAGCCGATGGTCTCGGCGCGCGAGATCATCCCGTACACGTCGGGGTCGTCGTAGGGCGCCAGCGCGTCGATGTCGATGCGCTCCCCGGAAACCCGTTCGATCTCGTCCAGCGCGTGCGCCATCGACGACTGCATTCGGATGCCGAGGATGTCGAGCTTCAGCAGGCCCAGGTCCTCCACGTCATCCTTGTCGAACTGGCTCATCTGGTAGCCGCCGAACGAGGACTCCACCGGCGTCCGGTCGCCCAGCGTCGCGTCGGACAGGATCACCCCGCACGGGTGCAGCGCCACGTGGCGGGGCAGCCCGTCCAGCCCCTCGACCAGCTCGAACAGCACCCGCAACTGCGCGTCACCGAGGTTGGCCCGGCGCAGTTCGGGCAACTCGCGCAGGGCGTGCCGGACGTCGCGGGCCCGGATGTGCGGGAACGACTTGGCGATCTGGTCGATGTCGCCCGGCGGGAGGCTCATCGCGGCCCCCACGTCGCGGATCGCGTGCCGGACGCGGTACGTCTCCAGCATCGCCACCGCCGCGACCCGGTCGGCGCCGAAGTCGGCGAACACCCGGTCGTACACCTCGAGCCGACGCGCGGACTCCACGTCGATGTCGATGTCGGGCAGCGCGCGGCGCAGCGGCGAGAGGAACCGCTCCATGATCAGGTCGTAGCGGATCGGGTCGACCCCCGAGATGCCCAGGCAGTAGTTGACCAGCGACCCCGCGCCCGAGCCGCGCGCCGCCACCCGGATGCCCATCTCCTTCACCGTGTCGACGACCTGGGCCACGGTCAGGAAGTAGGCGGCGAACCCCATCTGCTCGATGACCGCCAACTCGTCGTCGAGCCGATCACGCACGGACGCCGTGGGTGCGGCATAGCGGGCGGCCAAGCCGGATTCGCACCGCGCGCGGAGCTCGACCAACCCGCCCGGGAACTCGGGCAGGTGGATCTCACCCAGCCCGATGTCGGTGACCGGGTCGAGGCGGCACCGCGCCGCGAGGTGGCGGGTGTCGCCGATGAGCCTCGACGCGTCGCGGCGACCGGCCAGGAGGGCGACCTCCTCGGCGGTGGGCAGCATCTCCTTGCCGGACTTCAGGTACCCCTCGGCGTTGCGCCGGTCGACGTTGCGGACGTCCAACGGCACGAGGCGGCGGGCGGCGTCCAGCACGTCGGCGACGGGGGCGTCCGACTTGTGCGCCATGCGGACGGCATTGGTGAGGACGCCGGTCAGGCCGTGGGCGTCCGCGAACCCGAGCATGCGCCCGGCCAGCCGCGCCGACCCCGGTCCGGCTCCCGCGAGGTGGTGGTTGGTCACGCCGACGACGAGTTGGTGGGGCGCGACGACCTCCAGCCAGTCGGCCAGCACCCCCTCGGCGGCCCGGTCGTCGCGGCGGGCCAGCGCGACCCCCAGGTCTGAGTCGGGACCGAGCACGACCACGACGTCGTCGCGGTGCTCCCCCACCAGCTCCCGGGTGGTGACCGGCGCCCCCCGCTCGCCGCGGGCGTGGGTGGCGCTGACCAGCCGACACAGCGACCCCCACCCTTCTCGCGACTCGGCCAGGACGACCGCCCGCGCACTGCCCCGCTCCGGACGCCGTGGGTCGTTCGCCACCGCGAGGTCGGCCCCCACCACCGGCGCGATGCCGCTGGCCAGGCACGCTTTCGCGAACCGGACCGCCCCGTAGAGGCCGTCGCGGTCGGTGAGTCCCAGCGTGTCCATGTCGTGGCCGGCGGCGGCCTCGACGAGCGCGCTGGGGTGGGACGCCCCGTACTGCAGCGAGTACCCGGACGCCACGCGCAGGTGGACGAAGGGATCAGGCATGCGACGCCCCCAGGCTGGCCGCCGCCCGAGCGAACGCGTGCGCGTCGCGGACGAGGTCGTCGGCCTGACGCGTGCTGATGATGCCCACGGCCCCGGCATCGACGGCCCGCACCTTGAGCTGGATCATCGCGAAGTACTCGGCCCACTCCCCCAGCTCGGGCGCGACGCGGGCGAGCACCGTCCAGATGCCCACCCGCTCCCGCAACCGCGGACGCCGGCGCGCCAGCACGCCGGCGGCCACCCGCAGCGCGGCACGGTGGGCGGCCAGGTAGCGCTCGGCGGGACGTACGGCGTCCTCGGCGGCGGCCAGGGCTGCGGCGATGTCGTCGGCTGCGTCCGGGACGCCGATGGTGCGGACCTGTTCGGCGGACATCAGTCCACCACCGTCCGCAGGATCCATTCCTCGCCGTTGACCGGGTGCGCCAATTCGTACACGCCCGGCAACGACGAACGCCCCGAACTGGCCAGCACGCGGTACACCTCGGCCTCGGCGAGCAGGTCGTCGGACTCCTTCAACCGCCACCAGTCCGCAGTCTCACGCCAACGCGACTCCACCCCCAGCACGCGCCACAGCTTGCGGCGCCACAGGAACTCCACCGGCCCGGGCAGCCCGTCCACCTCGCCCGCGCGCACCGCGATCGGTTCGTCATAGCGTCGCATGGTTCACCCCCGGAAAGCCCTCTTTCGAACACTTGTTCGATGGATTCACCACTCTACGCACCCCCTCCGACAGTCCGTCAAGAGGGTTCGTCCAGAGGGCTGGAGGGGGCGGAAACCAGGAACCTCACCGACGCGAGCGCACGCTCCCGGGCTCGGTCGTCCCCAGCAGTTCCGACACGGTCACGAGCGTGAATCCGCGCTGGTGCAGGCCCTCGATGATGCGCGGCACGGCGTCCACCGTCCACGGGGTGTCGTGGAGGAGCACGATCGAACCCGACTTGGCGCCGCCCACCGCGGCCGTCACCGTGGCGTCCGCCGAGTGGGTCCTCCAGTCGAGGGTGTCGATGTCCCACAGCACGAGGGGGAGGCCGGCCACCTGCTGAGTCGTGACGTCGTACTCGCCGTACGGCGGTCGGAACAGCGTGGCCCGGACGCCGGCGCGCGCGATCTCCGCCTGGGCCCGGTCCACCTGGGCGCGCTGCGCGGCGGCGTCGAGCCGGATCAGTTGCTGGTGGTCATGGCTGTGGTTGCCGACCTCGTGCCCCTCGGCGACCATCCGCCGCACCGCGTCGGGTGCGACGCGCACCGAGGACCCGAGCACGAAGAAGGTCGCCGGCGTGCCGAGCCCGGCGAGTTCGTCGAGCAGCCGCGGCGTGGACTTGCCGGGACCGTCGTCGAACGTCAGCGCCACGCACGCCACCGCTGAGCAGTCGACCGGGTCCCTGGGCGGGGGCGCCACCGGCCCAGCCGCCGACGGGGACGCCGAGTGCACCAGTCCGGTGGCCGCCTCCCGGACGAGCCAGCCCTGCTCCGAGAGGAACCCGTCGACGACCGAGGGTGCCAGCGTGACCTCGGCCACGCCGTCCTCCGACGGCAGCACGAGGCTCGCGGCGACCCGGACGACCAGTTCGCCACGCGGGCCGAACACGAGGTCATCGAGCAGGCGGTCCGACACCTCCGGAATCGCGGCGCGATCCTCCAGGACGGGACGCCCCTGGGCACGCAGCGCGTCCACCACGGCGTCCGCGGCCGAACGACGCGCGCTCGGCGCGATGAGTTCGGCTGAGCGCAGCGCCCGTCCGGCAGCACGCTCGCCGTAGCGGACCGACGACGACTCCGCCCCTGAGCCGCCGACGAACTCTGAAACAAAGGTGCGGATGCCGACCCAGCCCGGCGAGTCCAGCACGGTCTCCCACGTGGCATGCAACTCCGGGGGTGCGGTCTTCGAGGGGGACGTGTCGGCCAGGAAACGGGCCTCCCGCGCGCCCAGGTCCGTCGCCATCAGGCGCGTCAGCGCGTACGCCCCCGGCACGACGGGCCACTGGAGGTGCACCGCGCGGGTCGGGTCGTCGTGGGAGAGTGTCTCGACGGTCCAACTGGGGCCGAGGGCCGGCGCCGCGCTGGACGCCGACGTGACGGGCTGAGGCGCGGCCGTCGGTGCGGGCGTGGCCGTCGCTGCGGGAGCGGTCGTCGCCCCCGGCGAGGACATCGCCGCCGGCGGGGACGCCGCGCAACCACCCAGCCCCAAGGACAGGACGACCACCCAGGCGACCGCGCGGCCACCCCGGCAGATCACTGCTGGCGGAACGAATCGTCCATCACGTCGACCCGCGGCGGGCGCAGGATCGAGCGGGCGACATTGCGGAAGTCGTGCGTGTCGAGGATGTGTGCCGCTTCCTCGTCGGTGAGGTGATAGGCGTGCGCCAGCATACGGACGTGCTCGGTGTAGAAGGCGTGTAGCTTGTCCACGCCCTTCAGGAACTCCAGCGCATCGCTCATGGTGCCTCCTGTTGGGTGGGGTGCCCCAGAAGGGCCGGAACGGCGCCCACCCTACCGGTACTAACCTGAGCCCATGGAGATGCTTCCCGCCGCCTTCGCCTCGGGCTGGGCCAGCGGCATCAACGCGTGGGGCACGGTGCTCGTGCTCGGCGTGCTGGGCCGCTTCGCCGGGATCGAGGGGATCCCCGCCGGGTTCCAGCGCACCGAGGTCCTCATCATCGTGGCCGTCCTGTGCGCCATCGAGGTGGTCGCCGACAAGATCCCCTACGTCGACAGCGCGTGGGACACCGTCTCCACCGTCATCCGCCCCATCGCGGGAGCGGTCATCGGCGCCCTGTACGCGGGCGCCACGGGCGACCTCGCCACAGTCACGCTGGCCTCGGTCGGCGGCATCACCGCGCTGGTCAGCCACCTCACGAAGGCGGGCATACGGCTCGCGGTGAACACCTCACCCGAGCCGTTCACCAACGTGGCAGCCTCCTCCGCCGGCGACGTGGCGGTGACGGGCGTGGCCACCCTTGTCGCGCTGGCCCCGGTCGCCGCCGCCATCGTGGTCGCGGTCCTGCTCGTGGTCGGCGTCCTCGTGCTGTGGCGGATCTCCCGTCGCGTCCGACGCGGTTGGGCGGCCTTCCAACGCTGGCGCAACCGCACCGACTCCCCCACACCTGCCTGACGTGAGCCGCGTCACCGTCCTCGGCCGCACGTTCGCCGGCGTCGCGGCGGCCGTCCGACTGGCACGGGTCGGCCACGAGGTCACCCTCGTCGAGGCACCCGGCGACGCGGACGCGCTGCGCTCGGCCCTCGGCGACACGCTCGACTTCCCCGCCCCCTGGCGGGACCTGTTCAAGAAGTCCGGACGCCCCGCCGCCGGCGCGCTGGGATTGCACGGGCTCGACCTCGTACCGGACCCCGCCGGCTCCCCCACCGACCGCGGGGACGTCTGGTACGCCGACGCCGCCGCCCTCGGTGAGTCCAACGCCCGGGCCTGGCGCGACTTCGTGGACGCCGCCGACGACACCTGGCAGGCGCTGCGCCCCCTCGGCCTGGAGGCCGAACTGACCCCGGACGCCGTCGCCCGCGCCGGCCTCCACCCGCGCCGGAGCCTCGCCGACGTCGCGAGGACGCTCCCGCACCCCGCCCTGGCCACCCGGGTCGTGGCGCTGGCGTCCGACCGCGGGCTGGCGCCGGACGCCGCACCCGCCTGGCTCACCGCCCGTCTGTCGGTCGAGCGGACCTTCGGGCGCTGGCGCCTGGAGGACACCTCCGGGGACGCGCGGCCGGCGTCCGCGCTGGTGGACGTGCTGGACGACCGGCTCGAGGAACGGGGGGTGACCGTCACGGACGTGGCGCCCGACGGTGCTGACGCCACGATCGACACCCGCGACCCCGGCGTCCGGTGGCGCAAGCCACCCCGGTGGTCGCGCCGCGACTCCTTCCTCGACCAACTGCTGGCACGCCCCGCCCTGCGCGACCCGCGGCGTCCGGGCCTGTTCCATGCCTCGGCGTCCAGCCCGGGCGGCACGGAGCCCTGGGCCCAGCTCCTCAGCGGAGCGCTCGCGACGTACGCGGCTCACGAGTTCCTGACCGGTGAGGACATCCGCCCCACGAACAAGGCGCTCGCGCGTTGATTCGAAGGGGTAGAGTTGGTCTCTGGCCGAAAACAGACAGGACAGGGACCCTCCGCCTTGAACGACTCTGAACTCCTCGTCCATGAGCTCGCCCACGAGCAGGCTCATGTGGATGCCGTCTACGCGCGCCTCGACGAGGCGACCGAGTCGGCCCGCACCGCGGCCCAGACGGGCCAGCAGATCTTCCAGTCCGACCGGCAGACGTGGATGCGCGAGGAGGACGGAACCGCACTGTTCGAGCGCGACGCGTTCACCTTCCAGGCCGCCAAGCGCCTCGCCGTGCTGGACGCCGAGCACGAGGGCCTCGTCTTCGGACGCCTCGACCTCGAGGAGCCCGAGCACCGCGAGGTGCGCTACATCGGGCGCATCGGCGTCCGCGACGAGGAGTACGAACCCCTCGTGATCGACTGGCGCGCCCGCGCCGCCGAGCCGTTCTACCGAGCCACGCCGCAACAGCCGATGGACGTCGTACGCCGCCGCGTGCTGCGCTGCCGCAACGACAAGGTCGTCGGCATCGAGGACGACCTGCTGGACGCCGACTCCAACACCGACGACCTGCCGATCATCGGCGAGGGCGCGCTCATGGCGTCCCTGTCCCGCTCGCGCGGGACCCGCATGAAGGACATCGTCGCGACGATCCAGGCCGAGCAGGACCTGGCGATCCGCGCCGAACACGCCGGCGTGACGATCATCAGCGGCGGGCCCGGCACGGGCAAGACCGTCGTGGCGCTGCACCGCGCCGCCTACCTCCTGTACTCCAACCGCCGCCGGTTCGAGCGCGGCGGCATCCTCGTGGTGGGTCCGGGGCCGGTGTTCATGAACTACATCGAGCGCGTGCTCCCCTCCCTCGGTGAGGACTCCGTCACGCTGCGCGCAATCGGGCAGGTGGCCGGCGACGTGCTGGGCGGACTGTCCGCGTCGATCGTCGACGGCGCCGAGACGGCCTACGTCAAGGGCTCGCTGCGCATGGTCCCGGTGCTCAAGGCGCTCGTCAACCTGCCGCTCGGCGACCCCGACGCGGAGCCCCCGACCCTGCTGGTCACGGTCAAGGGCAACGTGCTCAAGCTGGACCACTCCCAGCTGACCCGCATCCGCACCGGCGTGCTCTCCCACCAACGGGTCAACCTCGGGCGCGCCGCCGCGGAGAAGGCGCTCGTGGCCGCCCTGGCCGCGCAGGTCCCCGCCGACGCGGACGTCGACCCCGAGGCCGTCCCCGACCTCATCACCGACTCCGCCGCGTACCGCGAGTTCGTGGAAGCCTGGTGGCCTCCCCTGTCTGCCACGGACGTGCTGCGCCGGCTCGCCGACCCGCGCGTCACCGCCCGGGTCGCCGACAAGGTGCTCAATGCCCAGGAGCAGTCGCTGCTCGCGGCGTCCTACGCGGACGGCCACCAGTGGACCGTCGCCGACATGGCGCTCCTGGACGAGCTCGTCGCCATCCTCGGGCCCGAACCCGTCGAGGACACCGGGCCGAGCCTGTTCATCGAGGGCGGCGAGGACGTGACCGAGTTCGTCACCACCGCCGACAAGCTGCGTCGGACCGTCGAGCAGGACCTCACCGAGGACCGCCACGAGACGTACACCCACCTGCTGGTGGACGAGTCCCAGGACATCACGCCGATGCAGTGGCGCATGCTGCGTCGCCGCGGGTCGCAGGCCTCGTGGACGATCGTCGGCGACATCGCCCAGAGCTCCTGGCCGGACCTGGACGAGGTCGGACGCGCGGTCCGCGAGTTGATCGGCAACGCGCCGCACCGCGAGTTCCGCCTGTCGGTCAATTACCGGTCCCCGGCCGAGGTGTTCGACCTGGCCTCCAAGGTCGTCAAGGAGTCCTACCCGCGCGCCGACCTGCCGCGCGCGGTCCGGTCGACCGGCCACGAGCCGGAACTCGTGGTGACGAGCTCGTCGGCGCTGGTGAGCGACCTGGTCCGGATCGTCGACCGGCTCACCGACTCGGTCGGTGGCACCGTCGGGATCATCGCGCCCCCGTCGCGTCTGGAAGCCCTGCGTGAACTCCTGCCCCCGCGGCTGGGAACCCGCATGAACCCGGCCAACCTGCAGCGGATCCTGTTCGTGTCGCCCCTGGAGGCCAAGGGCCTGGAGTACGACGCCGTCGTGGTCGTGGCCCCGGACGAGATCGTCGCGGAGTCCCCCGGCGGAGTCCGGGTGCTCTACGTGGCCCTCACGCGTCCGACCCAGCGGTTGGTGACCGTCGACATCGACCGCCCCGGGACGTGGCGTCCGGCCGACTGACCCACCCGCCGAGGGCTCGGGTTCCTTGCGCCGAGGGCTCGGGTTGGTGGCGCCGAGGGCTCCCTTTCCCTGCGCCGAGGGCTCGGCCGGCCTCGTGAGTGGAGTTTCCCGTACGAGACTCGAGCTGACTGCTGGCCATCCTTCGGGAAGTCTGGGCTCACCTCCGGGTGACCGGCGCGCCCAGAGCCTCGGTCGCCTTCGTCGCCACACTTCATCGGACTTGTTGGGCTGTGGTGAGCCGGAATGGGACCGCCCCTCGCCCCCACCCTTGGTCGCCCCCAACCACTTGTCGTTCATGGCTCGAGGTTCGGGACGAGCTGCTCTGGCGGTGCGTGACGTCTCAAGCAGGCCCGACGCGCGGACCCGTGGCCGGCGCCCCGCGGTCGCCTTACGACATTGGCCTGAACACCCCGGCCGCATCACCCAGACGCGCTCCGTCAATGCGATCCGAGCCCTCGGCACCACCAACCCGAGCCCTCGGCGTAGGGAACCCGAGCCCTCGGCAGTAACCCAGCCCAGGGTTCAGGAAGCCTCAGCGAGCCCCTCGGCGCGCAGCCGACCCAGGATCTCCGATGTGGCCGTCGAGCGGTTCAGCGTGAAGAACTGCAACCCGGGGGCGCCGGCCTCGATGACGTCGCGACAGATCTGGGTGACCAACTCGACGCCCACCTGGCGGAAGCGTTCCTTGTCGTCGCCCACCGCGCGCAGCGGGTCCACGACGTCGGCGGGCAACGGAGCCCCGGACATCGCACTGAAGCGCTCGATCTGCGACGCGACGGTGATCGGCATGATGCCGGCGATCACGGGCATGGTGCCGCCGAGCGAGCGGAACCGTCCGACCATCGACACGTACGCCTGCGGGTCGAAGAACATCTGCGAGACGGCGAACTCGGCGCCGGCCTCCTGCTTGTCCAGCAGGATCCGGGCATCCAACTCGGGCGAGCCCTCCGGGTGCGGGTTCGCGAAGGCCGCCACGCCGACCGTGAAGTCGCCGTAGCCCTTGATGAACCGCACCAACTCGGTGGCGTTGATGAAGCCGTCCGGGTGGGGCTCGAACGCGCCGCCGCCGGGCGGGTCGCCCCGGAGCGCGAGGATGTGGGTGACGCCGAGCCGCGCGTAGGCGTCCAGCGCACGCCGGACCTCCCCCAGCGGCTGCCCGGCCACCGTCAGGTGGCCCATCAACGGGATGTCGGTCGTCCCCCGGATCGCCCCCACGGCGGCGAAGGTCTTGTAGCGGCTCGCTCCCGTGGCACCGTAGGTCACCGAGATCCAGTCGGGCCGGTGCTGGCGCAGGCTGTCGACGGTCTTGATCAGCTGCTGGACGCCGGCGTCGTCGGACGGCGGGAAGAACTCCACGCTGAACGTCGGGCCATCATGGCGGGCCAAACGTTCGACGATGGAGACAGACATGCGGGCCACCCTAGTTCAGGGGCGCTGCGCGGGCGCCGGTACGCTCGCAACGTGGTCAGCCTCGCTTCCTCCAGCCCCGTCTCCGCCCAGTTCCGCGCGGCGGTGTCGGCTGCGATCACCTCGTTCCTGGACGGCCAGTCCCTCGTGCTCGACGGCATCGACCCCGCGACGGCGCCGCTCCTGGAACGCGCCCGCGTCTTCACCGACGGCGGCAAGCGCCTTCGTCCGGCGTTCTGCGCCTGGGCGTACGCCGCCGTGGCCGACACGCTCCACCTCCCGGACGCCGTGGTCACGGCCGCCGCCTCGCTGGACGTGCTCCACGTCTCGGCGCTCATGCACGACGACGTGATGGACGCCTCCGACTTCCGCCGTGGCGTCCCCGCCGCCCACCGCCAGTTCGAGGCGGACCACCGCGGCGAGTCCTGGCGCGGCGACCCCGAGCAGTTCGGTCGCGCTGGCGCGATCCTGCTCGGTGACCTGCTCCTGGTGTGGTCGGAGGAGATGTTCCGCCGGGCCGGCTTGGGGCCCGACGAGGTCGAGCGCGGGCGTCCGCACGTCGAGGCCGTGCGCACCGAGGTGACCGCCGGCCAGTACCTGGACGTCGTCGCCCAGGCTCGCCACCCGTACCCCCTGAGCCGCACCCCGCAGGGACGCGAGCAGCTGACGGCGCTGACCCGGACCGTCGTCACGTGGAAGTCAGCCTCCTACACGATCCGCCGCCCCCTGATGCTGGGTGCCGCGATCGCCGGGGCGTCCGCCGGGCAGCTCGACGACCTGACCGCGTTCGGCCAGCCGCTGGGCCGCGCGTTCCAGTACCGCGACGACGTGCTCGGCATCTACGGCGACGAGGCGCTCACCGGCAAGGACTCCGGCGAGGACCTCCGCGTCGGCAAGCTCACCCTGCTCGCCGCCGAGGCGTTCGGACGGGCCACCGAGTCGGACGCCGCCGAACTGGCCACGCTGTTCGGGGACCCCCATCTGGACGCCGCGGGCGTTGCCCGGGCCCGCGCCATCATCGACGCCTCCGGCGCGCGCGACGCCGTGGAGGAGGAGATCCACCGCGAATACGACGCCGCCCTGGCCGCCCTGGCGGACGCCAACCTCAGCGACGCGGGACGCGAGGGCCTGGCCAACCTGGCCCGGCTCGCCGTGCGTCGAGACTTCTAGAGCGGGGTGATCGGGCCGCGAGGCCCGTTGCCGTCAGAGGTGCCGGCCGTCGCTCGGCGGGACCAAGTTGGGGTCGAAGGTCAGCTTCGGCGACGTGCCGAACGCAGAGCTGGTGACCTCCTCCATCCGGGGGTCGGCGTTCCAGGCGGTGCGCAGCCGATCCTTGATCGCGAGGGCGGCCGCCTCGGGGTTGGACGCCCGGGTGATGGCCCCGCCCACCGCGACGCGCATGGCACCGGCGCGCAGGACGGCGTCCAGCGACTCCAGGGTGATGCCACCGACGGCGAACCACGGCTTGGACGTCGGATCGTGCTGCGGCGCCTTCTCGGCGGCGTGCCGGATCAGGTTCGGCCCCGGGCCCACGAGCAGGAAGGCGACGTCGGGGTGGGCCAGCGCGGCCTCGGTCTCCTCGGTCGAGTTGCACCGGCGTCCGATCAGCGTCCACTCCCCCACGATCCGGCGGGTGCGGGCCGGGTCGGCCTCGTCGTCGGCGAGGACGAAGAGGTCCGGCGACAGGGCCGCGGCGCGGACGGGCCGCCCGAAGTAGGCGGTCAGGCCCTGCGTGGCGCGGGCCGCCTCGGTGATGGCGTCCAGCGCGACAGCGGCGGTGTCGTCGGCGATGGCCTCGGCGAGGTTCTCGTCCAGCATCACCGCGTCGGCGCCGCCGGTGTAGGACGCGCGGGCCTGCGGCCCCGCCGACACCGGCTCGTCGGGCAGGATGTGGATCAGGCGGGCGAGCTTCAGCCGGGTTTCAATCCCCATCAGTGCGGTCACAAGGCAAGCCTGCCACATCACCGGCGGGTCGAGGCGAGGGCGTGTCGCGCGCCTGCCTACACTCGAAGCGGGCTGGCATGCCTCTCTTCCCCGATCCATGCCGGAGAACTGTGTTGACGACTGACCGCAACGGTGGCCTGGTGGGCCAAGTGCTTGACGACCGATATGAGGTCGTCAAGAAGCTGGCGCGCGGGGGCATGGCCACCGTCTACGTCGCCAACGACCTGCGGCTCTCCCGCGTGGTCGCGATCAAGGTGATGAACGACGGGCTCGGCGACTCCGACGACTTCGCCGCCCGCTTCGACGCCGAGGCCAGGGCCGCCGCCCACCTGTCGCACCCCAACGTCGTGAGCGTGTTCGACCAGGGCATGGACGACGGGCGGCCCTACATCGTGATGGAGTACGTCCAGGGTTTCACCCTGCGCCAGCTCATCACCCGCGAGGCCCCCATGGATCCCCAGCGGGCCATCGAACTCCTCGAACCGGTGGCGTCCGCGCTGGCGGCCGCCCACGCCGCGGGAATCATTCACCGGGACATCAAGCCCGAGAACGTCCTCATCTCCGAGCGTGGCCAGGTCAAGGTCGCCGACTTCGGGCTCGCCCGCGCGGTGACCGCGCAGTCGAACGCCGCGACGACGGGCCTGGTGATCGGCACCGTCAGCTACATCGCGCCGGAACTCGTCACGCGCGGCCGGGGGGACGCCCGCTCCGACGTGTACTCCCTCGGCATCGTGCTGTACGAGTTGTTGACCGGTCGCAAGCCCCATCAGGGCGAGACGCCGATCCAGGTGGCCTACAGCCACGTGCACAACCAGATCCCGGCACCGTCGATGGAGGTCTCCGCGACGTGGCGCGACGGTCGCGGCGGCATCCCACCGTACGTGGACGCCCTCGTCATGACCGCCGCCAATCGTGAGCGCGCCAACCGGCCCGCGGACGCCGGCGTCCTGCTCGGGCACCTCCGCGCCGCGAAGGACGCGCTGGCTCGCGGCATCGTCGACGACCCGGCGCTCGCGGCCCGCATGCACCGCACGGAGCCGGAGCCGGCCGACGGCGCCACCACCCCTGTCCCCACCCTGCCGCCGCACCTCGGCGCCGAGCGGCGCTTCACCCCGGTGACCCCCGTGTCACCGACGTTCGACGTGTCGGTCGACGGTGCCCCCTTCTACAGCACCGGCCCCGTCCCCTACTCACCGCAGTCCCCGCACACGCGCGCGCTGCCGGAGTTGTCCCCGAGCCCGACCCCGACGACCCGGCCCCGCGGCTCCCACGCGTCGCGGCAACCGCGCAGGAGGTGGGGCCGGATCGTGGCGGTGATCGCCACGCTGGCCATCCTCGGCGCTGCCGGCGGAGGCGGCTGGTACCTGCTCGAGGGCCGGTGGACCACCACTCCGACCCTGGCCTCCCTGACGCAGGCGGACGCCGAGGCCGCGGCCCTGGCGTCCGACGTGCGGGTGGAGTTCCAGCAGGAGTACAGCGAGACGGTCCCCGCCGGTCAGGTGATCCGTCATGAACCTTCCGAGGGCGACCGCGTGCTGCGCGAGGGCACGGTGACGGCGTGGATCTCGCGGGGCCCCGAGCGGTTCCAGGTGCCCTCCGTGGCCGGGAAGCAGCGCGACGAGGCCGAGCAGGCGATCACCGGGACGTCCTTGTCGGTCGGGCGTGTCACCGAGGAGTACGACGACACGATCCCCTCCGGCGTGGTGATCTCGCAGGGTACCGAGTCCGGGTCGGCCGCCAAGCGGAACGCCCCCATCGACCTCGTGGTCTCGAAGGGACCCGCGCCGGTGGAGGTGACGAGCTTCGCCGGCAAACCCGCCGGCGACCTGCAGGCCTGGGCCAAGGCGAACGCCCTCAAGCTCTCCCTCGGTGAGGAGAACCACGACACCGTCCCCAAGGGCGCGATCATCTCCCAGGACCCCACCGGGGGCACGCTGCTGCGCGGCGGATCGGTGTCGGCCGTGGTGTCCAAGGGCCCGGTCATGGTGACGGTTCCGTCGGGCCTGCGGGGAATGGGCGCCGACAACGCCGCCGCCAAGCTCCGTGACGCCGGTCTCGTCCCCGAGTTCAGGCGCCTCGTCAACGGCGGCTTCGGCATGGTGCTGAGCGTCGACCCGGGTGAGGGCACCAGCATCCCGAAGGGTTCGAAGGTCACGCTGAACCTCGTCTGACGCCGAGGGCTCCCCTTCCCGACGCCGAAGGCTCCCCTTCCCGACGCCGAAGGCTCCCCCGAGCTCAGACCCGCACGTGCTGGATGAGCCGCCCGATGAAGGCCTCGCACTGGGCGAGCTGGTCGGGGTCGATGAACTCGTCCGCCTTGTGGGCCTGGGCGATGTCGCCGGGACCCACCACCACCGTCGAGATGCCCGCGAGCGAGTAGATGCCGGCCTCGGTGCCGTAGGTGACCTTGTCCGACTCGACGGCCAACCCGAGCTCGCGGCCCAGTTCGACGACGGGATCGCCCTCGGGGGTGTCGAGGCCGACCGTCGCGGTCTCGACCTCGAAGTCGACCCACGCGTCGGCGTGCTCGGCCTTCATGGCCCGCTCGAGCTCACGGCAGTGCGCCTCGAAGTCGGCGAAGACCTGCTCGTCGTCCGTCTCCGCGATGGATCGGAACTCGCACGTCAGCGTGCACTCCGCCGGGACGATGTTCACGCCGTTGCCACCGCTGATCAGGTTCACCGAACCGGTCGTGTAGGGGATGGGGTAGGCGTCGTCGAACGGACCCTCAGCACGCCACCGGTCGCACTGGTCACGCCAGTACCGCACCGCGGATGCGGCGTACTCGATCGCGTTGACACCATCCGCGGTCAGGCTCGAGTGGGCCGCCACGCCGTGGAAGGTGACCTTCAGCACGTTGATCGACTTGTGGGCACGGATCATCCGCATCGACGTGGGCTCCCCCACGAAGCACACGCGCGGCAGGATGCCCACCGAGCGCAGGCCGTCCACGAGCGGCTGGGCGCCGACGCAGCCGATCTCCTCGTCGTAGGACAGCGCCACGTGCACCGGCTCGCGCAGGGGCTGGGCGACCAGGTCGGCGAGCGCGTTGACGACGACCGCGTCGAAGCCCTTCATGTCGGTGACGCCGCGTCCGTACAGCAATCCATCGCGCTCGACCAACGCGAAGGGGTCGGACGTCCAGGCCTGCCCGTCCACCGGGACGACGTCGCTGTGGCCGCTCAGCATGACGCCACCGTCCGTGCCGCCGTCGGCGTCGGGCACCGTCACCACGAGGTTCGCCTTGGTGCCGTCCGCGTTGGGGAACAGGTGCGCGCTCAACCCCAGCGACCGTGCATGCTCGGCGACCAGTTCGACGAGGGGCAGGTTCGGGTCGCGGCTGGTGGTGTCGATGCCGATGAGGCGGTCGAGCCACTCGAGCACGCCGGTGGAGGGAGACGTCATGGCGACCTGTCTACCACCGTCACGGAGTCGGGACCCACGGCGTCCGGTCACGCAGGTCGTGCACCGTCGTGGACGTCATCTCGTTGTAGCGCCCGAACGCCAGCTTCCAGCCGCGCTCGGACAGCAGCGCCTCGTGGATGCCGAACCCCTGGGGCGCCCCCACCTCACGCAGGAAGTCGATGTGCTCCTTCATGGCCGCCCACGGCCCCATCATCGGGATCGCGATCACGTCGACCCCCGCCGGCGCGGTGTCCAGTGAGTCGCCGGGGTGGAAGAACGTCGGCTCCCCCTCGGCGCTCACGACGAGGCCGACGTTGCCGATGCGCGGGATGTCGCGGTGGATCACCGCGTGCAGGCCCCCGACCGCCTCGATGCTGACGCCGCCCAGCTCGACCGTCTCGTCCTCCGCGATGCCTTGGACGCCGTCGGGCAGCTGGTGGTGACTCAGCACACCCGGCTCCACCCACACCTGTGCGCCCGGGTTGTCGGCGATCAACGCTCCGATGTGGTCGGGGTCGATGTGGTCGGGGTGCAGGTGTGTGACGACGATGGCATCCAAGTCCGTCAGGCCGTGCCAGACGTCCGAGAAGTTGCCCGGATCGAACATGATCCGTCGGTCGGCCACCTCCAACAGGACGGACGCATGGCCCAGGTGCGTGATCTGCATGGGACCAACCTAAGCTCGGCGCATGAGCACTGGCTACCTCCACGACCAACCGACCCGCGACGCCGTCGACGCCATGCCCGGAGCCGTCGTGGTCGAGTTCGGCACCGACTGGTGCGGCTACTGCCGCGCGGCTTCCCGCTTCGTCGAGCCGGCGCTGGCCGAGCGCCCTGACATCACCCGCATCCGCGCCGAGGACGGCAAGGGCCGTCCCCTGGGTCGCTCGTTCCGCGTGAAGCTGTGGCCGACGCTCATCTTCCTGAGGGACGGCGTCGAGGTGTCACGCGTGGTGCGTCCGGGCAGCCGCCAGGCCGTCGACGAGGCGATCGCGGCCCTGGACGCCTGACCGCCGATCAGCCCAGGAGGTCCGCCAGCACCGCACCGGCGTCGTGGCACTGGTCGACCGTGACGTCCAGGTGCGTCACCGCTCGGACGACCCGCGAGCCGACCGCCGAGATCCGCACCCCACGCTCGGACGCCGACGCCACGACCTCCGCGGCCGGGCGCGTGCCGGTGGGCACGACCACGATGTTGGTCTCGGGATCGGTGACCGCCACCCCCGCCGCGCGCAGGGGCTCCACGAGGGCGCGTGCCGCGGCGTGGTCGTCCGCCAGCCGTTCCACGTGGTGGTCCAGCGCGTGCAGGCAGGCCGCGGCGAGCAGGCCGGCCTGACGCCAGCCGGCCCCCAGCCTCTTGCGCAGCACACGCGCGGACGCCATGGCCTCGGCCGAGCCGACGAGAACCGATCCGACCGGCGCCCCCAGCCCCTTGCTGAAGCACACGCTGACCGTGTCGAACAGCGCGCCGTAGGTGGCCAGCGGCACGCCGGTCGCCACGTGGGCGTTCCACAGGCGCGCGCCGTCCAGGTGCAGCGCGACCCCCGCGTCCCGACAGAGGGACGACACGGCCCCCAACGCGTCGAGCGCCTGCACCGTCCCGCCACCGAAGTTGTGCGTGTTCTCGACCTCGACGCAGGCCGTCGAGACGAGGTAGGGGCCGGCGTCGGGAGACAGCAGGGCCTCCACCGCGGCGGGGTCGACACGCCCGTCGGACGTCACCCACGTCCGCATGGTCACGCCGGTCAGCGCCCCGTGGGCACCCATCTCGGCTCGGGCGATGTGCGCACCCGAGTCACAGAGCACCTCCTGCCCCGGGCGGACGTGCTGCGCGACGCCCAAGACGTTCGCCAGCGAACCGGTCGCGCAGAACAGGCCCGCCTCGTGGCCGAGCAGCGCGGCCACCCGAGCCTCGAGCTCGCCGATCGTCGGGTCCTCGGCGTACACGTCGTCCCCGACCGGTGCGGCGGCCATCGCCGCGCGCATCGCGTCCGTCGGTTGGGTGAGCGTGTCCGACCGGAGGTCGATCATCACATCTCCCGCGGCACGAACTCCTGCACCGGGTTGCTGCCGCGGCGCAGGATGTCGTTCCGCAGGCGCTCGGCGAGGTAGAACGCGAGCTCGATGCCCTGGTTGCGGTTCAGGCGCGGGTCGCAGGCGGTCTCGTAGCGGTCCGCGAGCGCGTCCTCGTCGAGTTCGTCGACACCGCCCACGCACTCGGTGACGTCGTTGCCCGTCAGCTCGATGTGGACGCCGCCCGGCCAAGTGCCCAGCTCGGCGTGCACGTCGAAGAAGCCGTCCACCTCGTCCCAGATGACGGGGAAGGCACGCGTCTTGTAGCCACGAGCCGTCGAGTAGGTGTTGCCGTGCATCGGGTCGCAGACCCAGGCGACCTTGCGCCCGGTGGCCTCCACGGCCTCGATGATCGGCGGCAGCGCGTCCCGGACCTTGCCGGCCCCCATGCGCGTGATGAGCGTGAGGCGTCCCGGCTCGTTGTCGGGGTCGAGCCGCTCGACGATCTCGCGCGCCTGCGCCTGCGTCGTCGAGGGGCCGAGCTTGACGCCGACCGGGTTGCGGAGCTTGCTCAGCAGCTCGACGTGCGCGCCGTCGATCTGGCGCGTGCGCTCGCCGATCCAAAGCAGGTGCCCGGACGTGCCGTAGGCCAACCCCGTGCGGGAGTCGATGCGGGTCAGCGCGTGTTCGTACTCCATGAGCAGCGCCTCGTGCGAGGCCCAGTAGTCGACAGTGCGGAACGCATCGTCGTGCACGCCACAGGCGATCATGAAGGCCATCGCGCGCTCGATCTCGTCGGCGAGTTGCTCGTACTTCGCCTCCACCCTCGAGTTGCGGACGAAGTCGGTGTTCCAGCTGTGGACGGTCCGCAGGTCGGCGAAGCCGCCGTGGACGAACGCCCGGACAAGGTTCAGCGTGGCTGCCGAGGAGTTGTAGACCTCGAGCAGGCGCCGCGGGTCGTGGGAGCGGGACGCCGCGTTGAAGTCGATTCCATTGACGGCGTCGCCGCGGTAGGACGGCAAGGTCACCCCGTCGCGGGTCTCGTCGTTGCTGCTGCGCGGCTTGGCGTACTGGCCGGCGATGCGGCCCACCTTCACGACCGGCACCTGAGCGGCGTACTGCAGCACGACCGCCATGGACAGCTGGACCCGCAGCGCGTTGCGGATGTTCACCGCGGTCACGTTGCCGAACGTCTCCGCACAGTCACCGGCCTGGAGCATGAACGCCCGGCCGGCCGCGACGTCGGCGATGCGGGACTTCAACTCGTCCGCCTCGCCCGCGAACACCAACGGCGGCCGCTGCCGCAACTCACTCACCACGGACGCAAGCGCCTCGGCGTCGGGATAGGTCGGCTGCTGGGCCGCTCCCATGGTGTGGAGGTCAGTCAGCGAAGGGATGGTCGTGGACACCGGCCCAGAATAGTCGGCACCCCACCCCCTCCCCGACCGGTACCGCCACGCGGTACCCAGCCGGCTGCGCCCCTCAGGCGGACGCGTTGGGGGGCGGCGTGGGCGCGGGGCCGCCTCCGGGGCGCTCCCGGACGCGACGATCCGCCTCCGCGGCGTCCATCGACCCCGACTTGATCGAGGACGCGTAGGCCTGCACGTACGTCTGGCCCGTGAGCTGCTGGATGGCGGCCATGACCTCGTCGGTGACCCAGCGCCCCATCGCGCGGTCCTCCTGCAGGCCCTTCCACGGGGAGAAGTCCAACGGCTTGCCGACGACGATGCGCGGGCGATCGACCCACGGGATGCCGAACTTCTTGCCGGTGATCTGCGCGTCGAGGATCCCGACCGGAACCACCGGTGCGCCGGTGGTCAGCGCGAGGCGCGCTACCCCCGTCTTGCCCTGGTAGAGCCGCCCGTCGGGCGACCGAGTGCCCTCGGGGTAGATGCCGACGACGCGCCCCTGCTCGAGCGCCTCGATGACCGGACCGAGCCCGTCGATCGCGGCGCGTCCGCCCGTGCGGTCGATCGGCACCATGCCCACGGCCTTGAGGAACCAGCCGATGACGCCCCACACGAGGCCCTGGTCGCGGCGGAATGCCTCCGCCTTGACGGGGAGCGTGACCTGGCGGTCGATGAGCGCCGGCGTGAGGAAGGTGTCGGCGTAGGAGACGTGGTTGCTGGCGAGGATGACCCCGCCCGTGCTCGGGATGTTCTCGGCCCCCGTGATCGTGGCCTTGTACCCGTGCTTGACGAACTGCACGAAGGGCACCTTGAAGAACCCGTACCAACTCATCGCTTACCTCCTGCCGGGCAGCCTAATGGTCGCGCACCCCTACGATGGCGCCATGGCGAACCCGGACCACCTGCGCCCCTTCCACGCCGACGGCGACGACGTGGGCATCCTGTTCTGCCACGGCTTCACCGGTTCGCCCGCCTCGCTGCGCGGCTGGGCCGACCAGGCCGCCGAGGCCGGACACACCGTGGCGCTGCCCCTCCTGCCCGGGCACGGGACGGTGTGGCAGGAGCTCAACGTCACCAGCTGGCGCGACTGGTACGACTGCGTCGACGCCGAGTACCAGCGCCTCCAGGAGCGGTGTGAGCAGGTGTTCATCGCCGGGCTGTCGATGGGTGGCTCGCTGGCCCTGCGGCTGGCCCAGCACCACACCGACGTGGCGGGGCTGATGCTGGTCAATCCCGCCCTCGGTGCCGTCGACCCCATGGCGCGCTTCGCGGGCGTGTTGAAGTACCTCGTGCCGGCGACGCCCTCGATCGGCAACGACATCGCGCTGGAGGGCGTCGACGAGGGCGCCTACGACATGACCCCGGTTTACGGCGTGCACGAGTTGCACAAGCTGTGGACCGACGTGCGATCGGTGCTCGACCTGGTCACGTGCCCGATGATCCTGTTCCGCTCGACCGTGGACCACGTCGTGCCCGGCTCCTCGTCGGACACGATCCTGCGCCTGGTGTCGTCGGCCGACATCACCGAGGTGCACCTGCCGAACAGCTACCACGTGGCCACGCTCGACCACGACGCGAACACCATCGTCGAGCAGTCGCTGCAGTTCGTCGACCGGATCGCGGCACGGGGCCGCCAGCAGTGAGCTAGGCCCGGCGCGTCCGGGGCCACCTCTCCTCGGGCACACGCTCGACGGCGTGCACCAGCCGGAGGGGCGGCAGGAGGCCGCCGGAGGCCAAGGCGTCCAGCGCCGCCCGTTCATCGGGGGCCAGACCCGCCCCCTGCTCGCCCGGTGCACCCAGCAGCACCGAGACCACGCATTCGCCACAGGCCGGCCCGCGGGCGGCACAGGCGTGGCAATCGACCAGCATCGTCTCCATGTGCCCACCCTCGCAGGGCGGTCCGACATTTCTCCGGAGAGGGTGTGAGCCGACGTTCAGGCTTGTCGCACGAGCTCGCGCGCCGTCCCCCGGACCCCCAACCGCGCCGCCGCCGCGCGGCCCGCACGGCGTCCGGCCCGCGTCGCGCCGGTGGTGGAGGCGGATGAGCCGTAGCCCACGAGCAGGATCCGGTCGTCCTTCGCCACGCGGACCTCGTCAGGCATGAGGATGCCGCCACCGGGCTCACGGAGCCGCAGGGGCGCGAGGTGCTTGAGCGCGGCACGGAAGCCCGTGGCCCACAGCACCGTGTCCACCTCCACGTCGGTGACCGCGTCGTACGGCTGCCAGGACCGCGGCACCACCAGCGCGCCGGACGCGCTGGGCCCCAGCCCCTCGGCGCCGTGGGCGAACGCCGGCTCGGGCTCGAAGCGCGCCGTCGTCGGACCGAAGGAGCGCACCATGCCGCGCGAGACCAGCACGCCGGCGTCCACCCCGTCGAGGTAGTCGCGCCACAGCGGGATCCCCGTGGTCCGCACCACCGACGCCGGCGGGAGCCCCGCACCCGTCCGCTCCCGGACGGCCCGCTCGACGGCCACGCCCCAGTCGCTCTTCACGAACGGCGAGGCGGTGAAGTTCGGCGGACGCCGCGTCGCCCACGTCGTCGTCGCGGCGAACTTCGCGATCGGCAGCAGGAACTGGACCGCGCTCAGCCCTCCCCCGACGACCAGGACGCGCTGGTCGGCGAAGTCCTCGGGGCGCGTGTAGTCGACCGTGCGCAGCTGGCGCCCGGTGAAGGTCTCGATGCCCGGGACGTGCGGCACGAAGGGGTTCGTCCACGTGCCCGTCGCCGAGACGAGCAGTGTGGTGGTGAAGCTGAACGGCCCGTCCGGACCGGTCGCCTCGACCCGGAGCGCCCCGGGTCGTCCAGCGAGCCCGGCCTCCCGGACCGCCACCACCTGCACCGGCCGGACGACCGCCAGGCCGAAGGCGTCCTCCAGGCGCGAGGGCACCTGGGGGTCGGGACGCCCGAGCGGCAGTCCCGGAAGGTCCGCGACGCCGTGCGCCCGGTCGAAGGTCAGGCTGTCCCAGCGGTGCCGCCACGCCCCGCCCGGGCCGTCGTTGCCGTCGAGGACGACCATCGACTCGCCCGGCACGAAGCCTCGCACCACCAGTTCGTGGGCGGCGGCGAGCCCGGCCTGTCCGGCACCGACGATCGTGACGTCGACGTGGCGGTCAGCGAGCTGGGCGATCAAGGTCATGCTCATCCCAACCGGCGCGGCGCCCGTTCGATTCCCGGCCCCCCGGGTTGCCCGGAAACGTCGGACCCCGCCCCTATCGTCTCCTGCCATGACGACGTCCGCCCTCCAACCCAGCTTCGACGACCTCGGCCGCCACCTCGCGACCACGCCGTTCGTGGTGGTCGACCTTGAGACGACGGGGGCGGGGGCGGACGCGTCGATCACCGAGGTGGGCGCCGTCCGGGTCGAGGGAGGCGAGGTGAGGGGCGAGTTCCAGACGCTGGTCAACCCGAACGCGCACATCCCGCCGCTCATCTCCGTCCTGACGGGCATCACGAACGTGATGGTGGCGGACGCCCCGCGCGTCGACCAGGTGATCCCACCCTTCCTCGAGTTCGCCCGGGGCGCCGTCCTCGTCGCCCACAACGCGGGCTTCGACGTGGGGTTCCTGAAGCGGGCGTGCGCGGCCCAGGACATCCCGTGGCCGGGCTTCGGGGTCGTCGACACGGTGGCCCTGGCCCGCGGCGTCCTCCTGCGCGACGAAGTGCCGAACGTCAAGCTCGCCACCCTCGCCCGGCACTTCCACGCCCCCGAGGCGCCGAACCACCGGGCCCTGACGGACGCCCGCGCGACGGTCCACGTGCTGCACGGCCTGCTGGAGCGGGTCGGGAACCTCGGCGTCCACACGCTGGAGGACTTGCTGGAGTTCACCCGAGGGGTCTCACCGGAGCGGCGTGCGAAGCGCACCTTCGCGTCCGACGTGCCCGCGGCGCCGGGCATCTACCAGTTCGTCGCCGACCTGCCGGACCGTGACGGCACCGTCCGACGGCAGGTCCTCTACGTCGGCAAGAGCGTGAACCTGCGCAACCGGGTGCGCAGCTACTTCACCGCGGCGGAGAAGCGCCCGCGCATGGAGGAGATGGTCCGCATCAGCACGGGCGTGGAGACGACCGTCTGCCGGACGCCGCTGGAGGCAGAGGTCCTGGAGTTGCGCCTCATCGCCGCCCACGCCCCCCGCTACAACAAGCGGTCGAAGTTCCCCGAACGGCAACAGTGGCTGAAGCTCACGGATGAGGCGTACCCGCGGCTGTCGCTGGTGCGCAGGGTCACGGACGACGGCGCGCGCTACTTCGGGCCCTTCTCCCGCCGCGAGGCCGCCGAACAGGCGGCGCTGGCGGTGTACGAGGCCTTCCCGATCCGCCAGTGCACCGAGCGCATCTCGGAGCGCAGACGCACGGGCCGCTGTGCCCTGGGCGACCTCGGCAAGTGCCTCGCCCCCTGCGACGGCACGACCTCCCGCGCCGACTACGCCACCATGACGGACGCCGTGCGCGCCAGCCTCACGGTCGACGTGCGTGGGGTCCTCCGAGCCCCGCGGGAGCGCCTCGCGAAGCTCATCGAGGCCGAGCGGTTCGAGGAGGCCGGGCGGCTCACGGCCCGACTGGAGGCGTTCGTCCGCGCCTCGACGCGGGCCCGCCGCATCGAGGCCCTGGCGCGCTGCCCCCAGGTGGTCGCCGCGAGCCGGGGCGAGGAGGGGTGGGAGGTCCACGTCATCCGGCACGGAAGGCTCGCCGCAGCGGCGCTGGCCAGGCCGGGCGAGGTCGTCCAGGCCGTGGCACGGGACGCGCTGCGTGCGGCCGAGCAGGTGGCGGAGCCGCTGCCGGGGCTGCCCGCCGCGACGATCGAGGAGGCGGAGCGGGTCGCCTCCTGGCTGGAGCGCGCGGGTACCCGCATCATCGACATCACCGGCGACTGGGCCTGGCCGCTCCACGGATCCATCGCGCTCGACGACCTGCCACGGCACGCGCTCCCGGGCGCCCCCGTGCTGGATTAGGGTGGAACCATGAACACCGCCATCGTCTTCATCAGGACCGAGGTCAACCGGGTGCCCGAGGTCGCCGAAGAGGTTGCCGCCCTGGAGGGCGTGACCGAGGTCTACTCCGTGACCGGTGACATCGACCTCGTCGCCATGGTCCGCACCCGCGACGTGGAGTCGATCGCCGACGTCGTCACGGGCCAGATCAACAAGGTCCCCGGCGTCACGGCCACGGAGACCCACCTGGCGTTCCGCGCCTACTCCACCCACGACCTGGAGGCGGCCTTCTCCCTCGGGGAGTGAACGCATCTCGAGGCCCACGAACGACGGACGCCCCCGCCACTGCGGCGGGGGCGTCCGATCTGGCGTTGGGGCTCAGGCCTCGGTGACCTCGACCGACTCGATCACGACAGGCTCGACCGGGCGGTCGCCACGGCCGGTGCGCACGTTGGCGATCGTGTCGACGACGTCGCGACTGGCCTGGTCGGCCACCTCGCCGAAGATCGTGTGGCGGAAGTTCAGGTGCGGGGTCGGAGCGACCGTGATGAAGAACTGCGAGCCGTTGGTGCCCGGGCCGGCGTTCGCCATCGCGAGCAGGTAGGGCTTGTTGAAGGCCAGGTCGGGGTGGAACTCGTCCCCGAAGCGGTAGCCGGGGCCGCCCGTACCGGTGCCCAGCGGGCAGCCGCCCTGGATCATGAAGCCGTCGATGATGCGGTGGAAGACGAGGCCGTCGTAGAACCTGCCGGTCGTCGCGGCTCCGGACTCGGGGTCGCGGTACTCCTTGGTGCCGGTTGCGAGGCCGACGAAGTTGTCGACGGTGTTGGGAGCCTGCTCAGCGAACAGGTTGAGGACGATGTCCCCGTGGTTGGTGTGGAGCGTCGCCTGCTGGGCCACGGTCGATCCTTTCGCGTCGTTACTCGCGCCGGACGGCGCAACGTGCGCGGTCCACGTTACCCAACAGACCCTGTTGTTCGGCGACACGCCTTGGGTACGGTGGGGGCACGCGATCACGCGAACCACACAACCGCAACGGAGGAAACCCGTGAACCGGAAGCAGTTCGAACGCGCCGTCGGTGACACCACCCACGCCGCGAGCGACCTCGGCAAGGACGCCCTTGCCCAGGCTCAGGTGTACCTGCAGCAGGCCCAGGAGTACCTGGCCCCGCGGGCGCAGGACGCACTCCAGCAGGCCGGCGAGTACATCGGCCCCTACGCCAAGGACGCCAAGAAGCGGGGTGCCAAGCTTGCGGCCGGCGCTGTGGACGCCGCCCGCCCCAAGCTCGACGAAGCCCTCGAGCGCGTGTCCCCCGCCCTTGACGACGCCTACGCCCGCATCGCGCCCGCGGTCGAGACGGCTCGCACCAAGGTCCAGTACGGCCTCCTGCCCGCGCTGAGCGACGTCCTGCACACTGCAGCCGATGACATCGCCAAGGTCGAACTCCCCGAGGTTCCCGCCCCCAGGAAGAAGTCGTCGGTCTGGGGCACCCTGGGTCGTGTCCTCCTTGCGGGCGGTCTCCTCGCGGTCGTGGTCTTCGCCGTGAAGAAGTTCCTCTCCCCCGATGACTCCGGCTGGCAGGCCCACGAGCCGAGCCAGCCGTACGTCCCCACCTCGACGCAGAAGATCGTCGACGACCTCGCCACGGCGGCCGCCGACGAGCAGACCGAGGAGGACGCCGCTGAGCAGTGGATCGAGGACGGCGGCCAGACCCTGCCGACCGACGATCCCATCGCGACGAGCGCAGGCGACGTGACCGACACCGGGGAGGGCGATGCGGCCCCTTTCGTGGCTAGCCCTTACGGGGCCGACTCCTACGTGGGGGCCGAGCCGCCGGAGGGCTTCGACATCAAGGGCAACGAACGATCGATGAAGTACCACGTGCCGGGCAAGGGCGGCTATGAGCGCACCATCGCCGACGTCTGGTTCACCAACGAGGCTGCCGCAGAAGCCGCCGGCTTCACGAAGGCCCAGCGTTGACATCCCTGTGATGGACCCGGGAACGGGGCGCGACCACCACGGTCGCGCCCCGTTCCGCCGTTTGCTCGATGAACGTGACGCCTGCCACTCACGATCCGGCCCTCCGAGAGGCCTTCTTGGTTGGAACATCCCCAGGAGGCCACCATGTCCCGTCCCATCCGCACCATCGAACTCGACAAATGGGTCGACGCCGCGCCGTTCGCCGCCCACCTCCACCGGCTCTGCAGCGCCTCAGGCCTGCCGTGGCAGGTGGTGGCGACCTTCGCGGGCGTCCCTCTCCGCACGGCCTCCCGCCTCGTGCCACCCGAAGGTGACCAGCCCAAGCCGACCCCGCGACTGCGGCGCATCCCCCGCGTGACCGCCCACAGGATCTGGTCGGTGCAACCCGAGGAATTGGACCGGCTCCGCCACACCCACGTCCAGTCCGGTCCGACCTGCGCCCGCGCGGCCCACCTGCTCTCGATGGGCCTCCCGCTGGGTCACCTCGCGCAGCTGCTCGGGTGCGACCCCGCCCATGCCGCCGCCCTGGTCGACGGCGAACCGGAGACGGTGTCCGCCGAGGTCGCCGTGCGGGCCCGCGTGGCCATCGAGACCGCCGACCGGGCCCTGACGCTCCGCGCCCTCGCCGCGGCCTAAGGTGCAACCGTGCTCTGGCCCACCCCCGCCACCGCCATCCTCTGGGCGGCGACGACAGCCCTGGTGACCGCCGTCCTCACGCCTGCTACCCTGCGCGCGTTGCCCGAACCGGCTGCCCCGGACGGCAAGCCGCCGTACCACTCGTTGTCCACGCGACCCTTCGTGACCGCCACAGCCGCCACGAGCCTCGCCGCGGGTCTCGTGGTCGCGCTCAGCCTGCCGTGGCAGCACTGGCCGGCGTGGGCGGCACTGTCGACGGCGGGAGTGATCGCCTGCATGATCGACGCGCGCACCACGTGGTTGCCCCTGCCGCTGGCCCGCGCCGGTTGGCTCATGGCATCGGCCGGCGTGCTCGTGGTGGCCGTCACCGCCGGCGCCTGGTCCCCGGTGCTAGCCGCCGTCATGGGTGCCGTCGCCCTCGGCGGCCTCTTCCACGTGCTGTGGCGCGTGACGGGAGCCTTCGGGTACGGGGACGTCCGGCTGGCGGCGACCATTGGCGCGGTCACCGCGGTGGACTCGGTGGAGCTGGTCTTCTGGGCCCTCCTGCTCGGCACCCTTGCGGGTGCCGGCGTCGGCGTCACCCACCGCCTGACCGGCCGAACGGGGGCGTTCCCCTACGGGCCGGGACTGTTGGCCGGGCCCTTCCTGGCTCTGCTGGCCCGCGCCACGCTGGGCGGGTCGGGGCTCAGCTGGCCAGCGACTGGGTGAGGGCCACCCACCGTTCCAGCAGGCGGCTCGCCTCACCCGAATCGATGGCGGCGGTGGCGCGCGCCAGCGGCTCACGGAACTGCTCGGTGAGGTCGGCATCCAGGTCGGGGCCGTCGAAGGCAAGGATCGCCGCGGCTGCGTTGAGGAGCACGATGTCCCGGACGGCCCCGGTCTGGCCGGCGAAGGTGTCACGGACGACCTGAGCGTTGTACGCGGGTTCGCCCCCGACGAGCGCCTCCTTCGTCGCGACCGCGATCCCCAGCTCGGTCGGGTCGAGCGTCGTCTTCACCACGCGACCATCGCGGATGACCCAGACGTCCGACGTCGTGGTGGTGGTCAGCTCGTCGAGGCCATCACCGCCGTGGAAGACCAGGCCGCGATTGCCGCGTCCGGCCACCACGTCGGCCACCAGGGCCGCCACCACGGGATCGGCCACGCCGATCGCCTGGGCGAGGGGACGGGCCGGGTTCGCCAACGGTCCGAGGTAGTTGAAGGTGGTGCGGATCCCCAGCTCACGCCGCGGCACCGCCGCATGCCGCAGGGAAGGGTGGTAGTGGGACGCGAAGAGGAAGACGATGCCGGTCTCCTCGAACACGCGGCCCTGCACGGATGGGTCGAGGTCCAGGACGACACCCAGGGCCTCCAGGCAGTCAGCCGTTCCGCTCTTGCTGGACGCGGCCCGGTTGCCGTGCTTGACGACCTTCGCTCCGGCAGCCGTCGCCACCATCGACGCCATGGTCGAGATGTTGACCGTGTTGGCACGGTCGCCGCCGGTGCCGACGATGTCGACCGCCTCGCGGGAGGGCAACTGGATGGGGCGAGCGTTGTCGAGCATCGCGGTCACGAGCCCGTTGAGCTCGCCAGGGGTCGCCCCCTTCGCCTGGAGCGCGACCATGAAGCCGGCCACCTGCACGGGCGTGGCGGCGCCGGCGAGGATCTCATTCATCGCCCAGGAGGTGTTCTCCTGGTCAAGGTCCTGGCGGTTGACCAGTGAGGTGAGCAGGTCTGGCCAGGTCGGGCTCACCGTGCCTGCGCCTTGCCGGCGAGACGCAGCCGAAGGGTGTCCGCAACAGCGGCGGGGAGGCGCAGGGGGTCGATCGGGTAGGCCACCACGGCGTCCGCTCGGGACCAGGTGGCCAGCCAGGCGTCGGCGACGCGTGCCACCAGGAGGACGACCGGCGGGCAGTTGGCGTGCTCATCCTTGACCTGGCGGCACAACCCCATCCCACCGGCGGGGGTGGCCTCACCGTCCATGACCACGAGGTCGATGCCCCCGGCGTCCAGAGCCCGGCTCACCGCCTGGTGGGTGGCGCACTCGACGATCTCGACCTCGGGCAGGTCGGCGGCGACTCGGCGCCCCAGCGCGAACCTGACCTGGTCGCGGGTGCTCCGGTCGTCGGAGTAGACCAAGATGGTCGCCTTCGCGGCGGGTGCCTCTTCGCTCATCGCGTCCTCACTTCTCCAAGTCGGGATTCCTCGTCATCGTAGCCCCGCCACCATGGGACGTGCACGAGAGCCCAGACTGGCGCGGGGCAAGTCACGGACAGGTAACGAACCGACCCATTTTGTCCACCGTGGCTCGCCGCAACGTGACCCGGAGAAGGGTTCCCGGTAATAATGACGCCCGTGGCGAATACAACGAAGTCGAGTGCGCTCCCGGTCATCCCTCATGGAGCCATCCACCCGATTGCCCCGGCACGCCTGCACGGCATCAAGGGCAAGCCGGACATGCTGGCGGTCGGTACGATCATCTGGCTCGCCAGCGAGCTGATGTTCTTCGCGGCCCTGTTCGCCGCGTACTTCAACCTCCGCAACCACACGACGGCCATGGCGGCACCGGGTGAGCAGACCATGTGGGAGTGGGGCACCGCCCACTTCATGCAGGACTGGTTCGGCATCAACCTGCCGTGGTTCTCGCTGATCAACACCACGGTCCTGGTGCTCAGCTCCGTCACCTGCCAGATCGGCGTGTTCCGCGCGGAGAAGGGGTATGTGTCGCGCACCGGCAGCATCCTCAACCCGGCCTCCTGGGGCATGCGTGAGTGGTACGTCCTCACGTTCCTGATGGGCGCGTTCTTCATCGGGGGCCAGGCCTACGAGTACGCCCTGCTGGCGTCGGAGGGCTTCATCCCGCAGACCAACGCGTACACCTCCGCGTTCTTCCTCGCCACGGGCTTCCACGGCCTCCACGTCCTCGGTGGCCTCATTGCCTTCCTGCTCATGATCGGCCGCACCTTCGTGGCGCGGACGTTCACGCATGAGCAGCGGGTCCATGCGATCGTGACGTCGTACTACTGGCACTTCGTCGACATCGTCTGGATCATCCTGTTCGCGGTGATCTACCTCATCCGCTGACCGTCCCCCTCACTTCGAAAGGCGCATCGATGCGATTCCGAAACATCAGGAGGCGGCCCTCCTCTGCTCAGCGAAGGAAGGCTGCGCGCCCCCTCTCGCTGGCGCTCGCCCTCGTCCTGATGGGCGCGCTGTACGCCGCCCTCGCCCCCGCGACGCAGGTGGCGGCCGACACGGGCATGTCCGCCCAGGTCGCCGAGGGCAAGGCGTTGTTCCAGGTGACGTGCTCCTCCTGCCACGGCCTCAACGGCGAAGGCACCTCCCAGGGCCCGTCCCTCGTGGGTGTGGGTGCGGCCGCCGTCGAGTTCCAGATGGCCACGAACCGCATGCCGATGGCCAAGCCGGGCGCCCAGGCTCCCCGCAAGGTGGTGCAGTACACGCCGCAGGAGATCAACAACATCGCCAGCTTCGTGCAGACCCTCGGCCCGGGCCCGGAGATCCCCAAGAGCGATGCTTACGACTACAGCCAGCTGAGCGAGGAGGACATCGCCCGCGGCGGTGAACTGTTCCGCACCAACTGCTCCGCGTGCCACCAGGCCGCGGCGAACGGCGGTGCACTGCCCAACGGCAAGTACGCCCCCGCCCTGCACGGCGTCGAGCCGCTGCACATCTACGAGGCCGTGCGCACCGGCCCGCAGCAGATGCCCGTCTTCTCCGAGGGGGCCATCCCCGACAAGGACGTGGCCTCCATCATCGGTTACCTGAAGGAGTTGGAGGAGCAGCCTTCGAGCGGTTTCTCCCTCGGCGGCCTCGGCCCCGTGACCGAGGGCCTCGCGGCTTGGGTCCTCGGCATCGGCGGTCTCGCCCTGGTTGCCACCTGGATCGCTTCTCGAGGAGCACGCGCGAAATGAGCCACGACCACTTGACCACCCTCGCCACGATCGAGGACGACCCCGAGCGCTACCCCGTGCCCAACCCGGGCCCCGAGGAGCACGTCGATCGGTGGTCCGACGTCGACCCCGACGCCGGCAACCGGGCCTACCGCCAAGTGGTCACGATCTTCGGACTGGTGCCGTTGTTCGCGATCGCGTTCGTGGTGATCTACTTCGCGGTCCCCGGCAACGCCACCGCCCACCTGCTGGGCGTCAACTGGCACGTCCACTCGGTGCTGCTGGGCCTCACCGGTGGCCTCGCCGTCCTGCTCATCGGCATCGGGCTGATCCACTGGGCGCGCCAGCTGATGACCGACACCGAGATCTCCCAGTACCGGCACCCGGCAGCCTCCAGCGAGGAGGAGCGGGCCGCGTTCGTCGAGGCCGCCGGCCACGGCGTCGCCGATGCCGGTGTGTCCCGCCGCAAGATGGTCCTGCTGTCCCTGGGCGGCGCGCTCGGCATCGTCGCGGTCCCCGCACTGGTGACCCTGGCCGACCTCGGTCCGTGGCCCGTGGCCGCGCTCCGACGCGAGACCATCGAGAAGACGATCTGGGCCGACGGCGTCCGCGTGGTGAACGACACCAACTGGATCCCGCTCAAGGCCTCCGACCTCGAGATCGGCCAGCTCGTCAACGCCGAGCCCGAGAACCTCCGCGACCTCCACGGCAAGGATTACCAGAATGCGAAGGCCAAGGCGGCCTTGATCGTCGTGCGCATGGATCCGAACTCGATCAAGGTCCCCGAGTCTCGTCAGGACTGGCACGTGGGCGGCATCCTCGCCTACAGCAAGATCTGCACGCACGTCGGCTGCCCCATCTCCCTGTGGGAACAGCAGACGCACCACCTGCTGTGCCCCTGCCACCAGTCGACGTTCGACCTCGGCAACTCCGGTGTCGTCGTCTTCGGCCCGGCGGCCCGCGCCCTGCCGCAGCTGCCCCTGAAGGTGGACGCCCAGGGCTACCTCGTCGCCCAGAGCGACTTCACGGTCCCCGTCGGCCCGAGCTACTTCGAGCGCGACTCCCGCAACGACTACAAGGACGGTGATCGGTGATGGCCAAGCCCATCGGCATCACTCCGGAGAGCGACATCCTCCAGGCGCGTCGCCCGGAGGAGACCAACACCATCAAGACCCTGTCCGGCCCCGCGGCCTGGGTGGACGACCGGGTGGGGTTCGCCAAGATCGGGAACGGCCTGCGCAAGGTCTTCCCCGACCACTGGTCGTTCCTGCTCGGCGAGATCGCCCTCTACAGCTTCGTCGTGCTGCTCCTGACCGGCGTCTTCCTGACGATCTGGTTCAAGCCGTCGATGGCCGAGGTCGAGTACCACGGCAGCTACGAGCTCATGCGCGGCCTCCAGATGAGCCAGGCGTTCGAGTCGACCCTGCAGCTCAGCTTCGACGTCCGTGGCGGCATGCTGGTGCGCCAGATCCACCACTGGGCTGCCCTCCTGTTCATGGCGGCCATGACCGCGCACATGCTGCGCGTGTTCTTCACCGGCGCCTTCCGCAAGCCGCGTGAGCTCAACTGGCTCATCGGCGTGGTCCTCCTGAGCCTCGGCATGATCGCCGGCATGACCGGCTACTCGCTTCCCGATGACCTGCTGTCCGGCACCGGCCTCCGGTTCACCGACGGCGCGATCCGATCGATTCCGATCGTCGGCACCTGGATGGAGTTCTTCGTCTTCGGTGGCGAGTACCCCGGCGACGCGATCATCGCCCGGTTCTACATGGCGCACATCCTCCTGGTCCCCGCCATCCTGCTCGGCCTCATCGCCGCCCACATGGCGCTGCTCGTGTACCACAAGCACACGCACTTCCCGGGCCGGGGCGCCACGGAGAACAACGTCGTCGGCTACCCGTTCTTCCCCGTCTACATGGCCAAGGCGGGCGGCTTCTTCTTCATCGTCTTCGGCGTCCTCGTCCTGATGGGCGCCACGATGGCGATCAACCAGGTCTGGCTCTACGGCCCGTACAACCCCGCGCAGGTCACCGCCGGTTCGCAGCCGGACTGGTACATGGGCTGGGTCGAGGGCGCCGTCCGCATCATGCCGGGCTGGGAGTCGCACTGGGGCGGCACCACGTGGTCGTGGAACATCTTCATCCCGTTCGCGATCCTCATGGGGATCCTGTACACCGCCCTGGCCGCCTGGCCGTTCGTCGAGCAGTGGCTCACCGGCGACAAGAGCGACCACCACGTGCTCGACTTCGCGCGCAACGCCCCGACCCGGACGGCGCTCGGAGTGGCAGGCATCACCGCGTACGGACTCCTGTGGGCCGGTGGCGGCAACGACATCATCGCGACGCAGTTCAACGTCTCGTTGAACGCTGTCACCTGGTTCCTGCGCGTCGCGGTCTTCGTGGGCCCGGTCATCGCGTTCATCATCACCAAGCGGCTGTGCGTCTCACTGCAGCGCCGCGACCGGGAGCGTGTCCTGCACGGTTCGGAATCGGGCATCATCGTCCAGTCCCCCGCCGGTGGGTACCACGAGCCCCACGCCCCCATCTCGCAGGAGGAGGCGTTCACGCTGACCCAGCACCGCCAGTTCGAGCCGCTGGAGGCCACGCCGGCGCACGACGAGCACGGCGTGAAGCTGTCAGGCCCCGGTTCGATCACCGGGTTGCGCGCCCGTCTGTCGAGCTGGTTCACCGGGGACGACGTGCCCAAGCCGACCCGGTCCGAGATCGAGGACGCGCACCACCACGAGGATGGGCCCAAGCAGCTCACCTGAGTCACCGGAATCCATCGGGCCCCCTTCTTCGGGAGGGGGCCCGTTGCGTTGCGGCGGTAGTCTGGGCCGGTGCGCTTCACGACGGGCAAGCCCGACCACGACCTGACCTACGACGACGTCTTCATGTCGCCGAACCGCTCATCCGTGCGATCCCGGATGGACGTCGACCTCACCTCCACGGACGGGCTGGGACTTCCGACGCCGTTGGTCGTGGCCAACATGACAGCGGTCTCCGGACGCCGCATGGCCGAGACCGTGGCCCGGCGGGGCGCCATGGCGATCATCCCCCAGGACCTGTCGCACCAAGCGGCGACGTCGACCATCGAACGCGTCAAGGGAGCGCACACCGTCTTCGACACCCCCATCCGCGTCACGCCGGACATGGTCGTGGCCGAGGCACTCCCCCTCATCCCCAAGCGCTCGCACGGCATCGCCGTGGTGCTGGACGGCGAACGGCCGGTCGGCCTGCTGTCGGCCTCGGGTGCCGCGGGAGTGGATCGCTTCGTGCCCGTGCACGAGGTCATGACCACGGACCTCACCATCGTGCCCGAGACCGCCTCCCCCGGCGAGGTCTTCGACACCCTGACGGACAGCCGTCGCAAGATCGCGATCGCCGTCGATCCCGCCGGCAACCTCGTCGGCGTCCTCACCACCAAGGGCGCCATGCGCTCGGCCATCTACTCCCCCAGCGTCGACGCCGCCGGTCGCCTCCGCATCGGTGCCGCCGTCGGCATCTCCGGTCAGGCCGCTGAGCGGGCCCGGGCCCTCCTCGCGGCGGGGGCGGACGTCCTCGTCATGGACACCGCCCATGGCCACCAGGACCGCATGCTCGAGACGCTTGCCGCGGTCCGAGGTGTGCGCGACGCACACGAGGCCGCCACGGGCGACCGGGTTCCCCTCGTGGGCGGGAACGTCGTCACGGCGGAGGGCACCCTCGACCTCATCGAGGCCGGCGCCGACATCGTGAAGGTGGGCGTCGGCCCCGGAGCCATGTGCACCACGCGCATGCAGACGGGTGTGGGGCGCCCCCAGTTCTCGGCCGTGCTCGACTGCGCGGCGGCGGCCGCGGACGCCGGCAAGGCCATCTGGGCGGACGGCGGCGTCCGGCATCCCCGCGACGTCGCCCTGGCGCTCGCGGCCGGCGCCGGGGCCGTGATGATCGGCTCCTGGTTCGCCGGAACGCACGAATCCACGGGGTCTCTGATGCAGGATCCGGACGGCCGCGTCTACAAGGAGTCCTTCGGCATGGCCTCCGCCCGTGCCGTGCGGGCCCGCACGCAGCAGCAGACCTTCTTCGAGCGTGCCCGGGCCGGCCTGTTCGAGGAGGGGATCTCCACCTCGCGGATGTACCTCGACCCGGCTCGGCCGGGCGTGGAGGACCTGGTCGACTTCATCACCTCGGGCGTCCGCTCGTCGTGCACGTACGCCGGCGCGCGGACGTTGCCCGACTTCCACGCCCGCGCCACCATCGGCGTCCAGAGCCGCTCAGGCTACGAGGAGGGCCGCCCGCTGCACAGCAGCTGGTAATCCGGAGAAGCCTCTGCCTTCCCGGAGAGGCCCCTCCCAAGGGCCACAGGGGCCTCGTGCGGACCTTCGTCCGAGTAGCCCACACCCTTTTGCCAAGTCCGGCGTCCCATCGCCCCACAGGGCCGTCCAGCGCGTTTTGGCGACGGAAACGGGGACGGACCCGAAGGTCCGTCCCCGTCTGTGGGTGTTCGCCTCAGTGCTGGTAGTCGCCCACGTAGTACTCGTACGCCCAGCCCATGGCGGCGTAGATGCCGAGACCGATGCCCAGCAGGGTCAACCACCACCCGAACACGACACCGAGCAGCATCACCGTGATGGCCACGGTCGACCAGAACGGGATGATCGAGGTCGGCGGGAAGAAGCCGAGGGCGCCGGCCCCTTCGACGATCTCGCCGTCGGAGCGGTCCTCGGGACGCGGACCGTTGGAGCGACCGGTCAGCGCGAGCATGCCCCAGACCATCGCGGAGAACAGGAGCGTCAGCAGCAGCACCGTGGTGCCGATGGGCTCGACCCGGCCCTCCATCCGGAAGGTCATGTACGCGTAGACCGGCGACACGACCGCGAAGAAGATGACCAGGAACAGGAAGATCTTCGCTTCGGTCCTCATCGGGTGGCCTCCTCGGACGTGGCGGCCTCGGACTCCTCGGCCACGATCGCCTCCTGCAACGGATTGACGGGGTGCGGGCCGATGCCGGCGACCTCGGGATGGTGCAGGTCGAACGCGGGCGCCTCGGAACGGATGCGCGGCAGCTTGGTGAAGTTGTGACGCGGGGGCGGGCAGGACGTCGCCCACTCCAGCGAGCGGCCCCAACCCCACGGGTCGTCGACCGTCACGCGCTCGGCAGTCTTGTGGCTCTTGTAGACGTTCCACATGAACGGCAGCATCGAGATTCCCAAGAGGAACGCGCCGACAGTGGAGATCTGGTTGAGCAGAGTGAAGCCCTCACCCGGCAGGTAGTCCGCGATACGGCGCTGCATGCCCTCGACGCCCAGCCAGTGCTGGACGAGGAAGGTCAGGTGGAAGCCCGCGAAGACGAGCCAGAAATGCAGCTTGGCCAGCTTCTCGTCGAGCATGTAGCCGTACCACTTCGGCCACCAGAAGTAGAAACCGGCGAACATCGAGAAGACGACGGTGCCGAACAGCACGTAGTGGAAGTGGGCGACGACGAAGTAGGTGTCGGACACCTGGAAGTCGAGCGGGGGCGAGGCCAGGATGACGCCGGTCAGGCCACCGAACAGGAAGGTGGTCAGGAAGCCGACGGCCCACAACATGGGGCTGTCGAGTCTCACTGATCCGCTCCACATCGTGCCGATCCAGTTGAAGAACTTCACGCCCGTCGGCACGGCGATCATGAACGTCATGAACGAGAAGAACGGCAGGTTCACCGCGCCGGTCACGAACATGTGGTGCGCCCACACGGAGATCGACAGGGCACCGATGGCCAGGGTGGCACCCACGAGGCCCACGTAGCCGAAGATCGGCTTGCGGCTGAACACCGGGATGATCTCCGTGATGATGCCGAAGAACGGCAGCGCCAGCACGTAGACCTCGGGGTGACCGAAGAACCAGAACAGGTGCTGCCACAGCAGGGCACCACCGGTGGCGGCGTCCAGGATGTGCGTGCCGAGCACGCGGTCGCTGAGCAGGACCAGGAGGCCGGCCGCCAGCACCGGGAAGACCACCAGGATCAGGATCGACGTCACGAGGATGTTCCAGGTGAAGATCGACATGCGGAACATGGTCATGCCGGGAGCACGCATCGTGACGATGGTGGTCACGAAGTTCACCGCGCCGAGGATCGAGGACAGGCCCAGCATGTACAGGCCGGCGAGCCACAGGTCCCCACCGACGCCGGGCGAGTGCACGGCGTCCGACAGGGGGACGTACGCGAACCAGCCGAAGGACGCGGCGCCATCCGGGCTGAGGAAGCCCGCGCAGGCCGTCAGCGAGCCGAACAGGTACAGCCAGTAGCTGAACATGTTGAGGCGCGGGAACGAGACGTCGGGCGCACCGATGTGCAGCGGCATGAGTGCGTTCGCGAAGGCCGCGAACATCGGCGTCGCGAACATCAGCAGCATGATCGTGCCGTGCATGGTGAAGAACTGGTTGAAGGTCTCGTAGTGCAGGTACTGAAGGCCGGGGAAGGCCAACTCCGCACGGATCGCGAGCGCGAGGAGGCCGCCGAAGGCGAAGAACGCCAGCGCCGTCCAGATGTACAGCTTCGCGATGACCTTGTGGTCGGTCGTGGTCATCCACGACCAGATGATGGCTCCCAGATCCTTCGAGCGGGCCGGACGGGCAGCCACGCCGGAATCGGTTCGGGCAAGGGTGGTCATGGGGTCAGCCCTCCTGCTTCGGCCCGGTGGACGGGAACTCGGGGACGATCAGCGCGCCGGTCTGGCCATCGGCGGCGAGCTTCTTGACGTACGCGTTGTACTCGGCCTCGGGCAGCACCTCGACGTGGAAGACCATGGCCGCGTGGTACGTACCACACAGCTCGGCGCACTTGCCGAGGAACGTGCCGGGCTTGGTGGCGGTCACGTCGAAGGTGTTCGTGCGACCGGGGATCACGTCCAGCTTGAAGTAGAAGTCGGGGATCCAGAAGGAGTGGATGACGTCGGCGGAGTTCAGCTTGAACCGGACCGGCTTGTCGAGCGGCAGGACGAGGGTCGGGATCTCCTCAACCGTGCCGACGGTGTGCGCGTCGACGCCGATGGCAGGGTTGTCGGCCTCCATGTAGTTGAAGGTCCACGACCACTTCTGCCCGATCACGTCGATCTTGTGGACCGCGTCATCGCTCTCCTTGGCCAGGACACCGTTCTGCGCCTGGACGGTGAAGAAGAACAGGACGCCGATGATCAGGAAGGGGACCAAGGTGTAGAGGATCTCCATCGGCAGGTTGTACTTGACCTGACGGGGCACCTCGTCGTCGTGCTTGCGGCGGTAGCGGAAGATCGCCCAACCGATCAGCCCCCAGACGAGGACGCCGATCACCATCGAGGCGATCCAGGCCCCATTCCAGAGGTTACCGATGAACGGGGCCCGGTCACTGGCGGCCTCCGGAAGCCCCCATCGGCCCCACTGCTCCATCGTCGCCTGCGAACACCCGCTGAGGGCCAGAGCGCCGACGGTGGCGGCTGCAGCTCCCCAGATGCGTCGCGCGGCCTTGGAGGTTCTCTTCGAAGCCACTGTCACACCCTTCCGATTCTTGGGTCGACCCTTGCTTCCGGGCAGCGCCCGGCCATGGAAGTCGATGCTCGGCGAAAGACTAACCCAAAGACACATCCCGACGCCTCTCACGAAGCGCCGGGATGTCGACTGGTGGGACGAACGTGTCCCGATCGTGACCTGCAAGGCCACCGTCTCGTCAGTGGAAGCTGTCTCCACAAGCGCAGGAGCCGCCCGCGTTCGGGTTGTCGATGGTGAAGCCCTGCTGCTGGATGGTGTCGACGAAGTCGATCGTCGCGCCGGCGAGGTACGGGGCGCTCATGCGATCGGTGACGACCTTGACGCCGTACCACTCCTTCTCGATGTCGCCCTCGAGCTCACGGTCGTCCAGGGCCAACTGGTAGCGAAGACCCGAGCAGCCGCCCGGTGCCACGGAGATGCGCAGGGCCAAGCCCTCCTCTCCTTCACTTGCGGCCAGGTCGGAGACCTTCTGGGCCGCGCCCTGGGTCAGGATGATGCCGTCGGCCACGGCCTCGGTCTGGGTGTCAACGCTCATGAGATGGTTCCTCCGGGTGAGTCAGATGCCGCGCAACGCCCGACAAGGCGTCGTTTTCCAACGCGTGCGACCCAAGTTTAGGTCAGCCTTGCCCACAAGCGAAGCTCACCATGTCCAGCTGGACGCCATCCCCGCGGCGCGACGGGTCAGTTCGTCGGACCCCAGGTCGTCCTCGCCGCCGAGCGGATAGGCGACCTCGACACCGAACGTGCGCAGTTCACGCCCCGAGATGTCGACCCTGCGCGCCGCCACGACCACGGGCCGGAGCGTCCGCTCCCCCAGGGCCGCCACCTCGGTGACCACGTCGCCGCCGCGGTGGGCGAAGTCCAGGACGTCCGAACCGGTCACGACCACGTCGGCGACGGACGCCGTGCGCTCCAGCTGGGCGATCCCCGCGCACAGCGAGGGCCCGGACGTCGTCCACGCCCCCAGGGCGGTCAGCGCCAGGACGGCTCCCCCGGCCGCGCCGAGGCCCGGGGCGTCCGGCACGCCGACCGCGCCGGCGAGGGAGCCGAGGGCGGCGTCGGTGGCGAGCATCACGGCGGGGTCGGTTCCCGCGGCACGCCCGCGCCGCGAGGTGAGGCCCCGCAGGCCGAGCAGCATGTCCCCCATCTCGTGGGAGTCGACGACCGCCACGAGCTCGGTGTCGCCGACGAGGTCGCGGGCGGGAGCGAGGTCGACCGCCGTCAGGTCGCGCAGCTTGCCGGCGCCGGCGTCCAGCCGGACGTCGGAGACCGCCCCGAGCGCGTGCAGGATGCCGGCTCCCCCGTCGTGGGTGACCAGGCCGGTGAGGTCGACGACGACGCGCCGCGGTCGCTCGGCCAGGGCGGACGCCAGCGCCCGCCCCACCCCGAGCGAGCTGGAGGCGGGATCCACGCCGAGCGGCTCCTCGTCCCCGTGGGTGTGGTCGTGGTGGCTGTGGGGGAGGGCGTGGGCGTCCGGGTCCCGAACGACGACCGAGTCGTCGCCCAGCGCGTCCAGTGCGGCGGCCAGGTCGGGACCACCGGCGGCCATGGGCACCACGGCGACGTGGACGCCCGGCCTCGTGGCGACGAAGGCACGAGCGATCGCGGCCCCCGCGTCAGACGACGCGAGGGCCCCGATCCGGTCGGTGCAGACGACGACTCTCACGAAGGGAGCAACCCGTCGAAGGAGTCGCCCTCGCCGATCCACTCCTGGAGCTGCTCCAGCGAGACGTCCTCGTCAGGCACGATCACGTCCGAGTCCAGGAGGAGGTCGTCGTCCAGGATGGTGCCCTGACTCCGGACCTCCTCCAGGAGCCGTCCGAGGGCGCGGCGCAGCCAGTCCTCATCGCCGGCCTTGACCGCGGACTCGACGTCGTCGTCCAGAGCGTTGAGCAGGTCGAGTTCGTCATCGTCGAGCCTGTACTGCCCCTCATTGAGGATGCGGACGATCATCTCCGATCACTCCCCCCGACCGGCGGGCTTGCCCTCGGCCTGGGCGTCCGGCACCTCGGTCACCTCGGCGTCGACCGGCGCCGCCGACAGCTGCGGGGTGGCCTGCGCGCCGTTCCCGGCGGGCAGTGCCCCCATCGACGCCTTGAGGGAGGCCAGTTCGTTCTCGACCTGGGACGACGAGGCCAGGGAGTCGAGCTCGCGGGTGATGTCGTCCTTGTAGGAGCCCGTCGGGTCCTCGAGCGCGCCGGAGGACAGCAGCTCGTCGATGGCGCCGGCGCGGGCCTGCATCTGGGCCGTCTTGTCCTCGGCTCGCTGGATCGCCAAGCCGACGTCGCCCATCTCCTCGGAGATGCCGGTGAAGGCCTCGTTGATGCGCGTCTGGGCCTCGGCCGCGGAGTAGGTGGCCTTGATGGTCTCCTTGCGGGTGCGGAAGGCGTCGACCTTGGCCTGCAGGCGGGTGCTGGCACGGACGAGCTTCTCCTCCTCGCCCTGCAGCGTCGCGTGCTGGGTCATCAGGTCGTCGAGCTGGCTCTGCAGGCCCGACTTGCGGGTCAGGGCCTCGCGGGCCAGGTCCTCCCGGTTGACCTCGAGCGCGCGCTGCGCCGACAGGGTCAGCTTCTTCATCTCCGCGTCGAGCTGGTTGGCCTGGAGTTCGACGCGCTTGCGGCTGGTCGCCACATCGGCGACGCCGCGACGGACCTTCTGCAACAGCTCGA
Organism: Propioniciclava sp. LT432; assembly: GCF_059515965.1. NCBI lineage: Bacteria > Bacillati > Actinomycetota > Actinomycetes > Propionibacteriales > Propionibacteriaceae > Propioniciclava > Propioniciclava sp. LT432. The sequence goes on from NZ_JCAKNE010000004.1 coordinate 113,078, forward strand.
GCTGGCGCTGGTAGGAGTAGTCGAGGGTTTCGCGCGGATCCTCGAGCTTGTCCAGGGCCTTGTCGGCCTTGGCGTTGAAGACAAGCTTGAGGCGTTCGAACAAACCAGCCATGGTGGTCGTGGGTCCTTCCGTGGGAACGGGGTGTGCCCCGCCAGCCTAGCCGCGGGACCCGCGCGTGGGCAGGGGCGCCTGTGGGGGTGGTCCCCCGGAACCGACCCTGACTCTGCAATAGACTGGCCGGCGATCACACACCACCAGCCGAATCCGAGGAACCGTGGCCCTGTTCAAGAAGCCCGCCGAGCCCGAGCCGACGCCGGAGACGACGCAGGCGCACGTCGCGGGCGCCAAGAAGTCGGCGCCGACGCCGACCCGGCGCGAGGCCGAGGCCGCGCGCCGCCAGCGCCTGAACCCGTCCCTCTCACCGAAGGAGGCGAAGGCCCGGCAGCGCCAGATCCAGATGGCGGCCCGTGATCGCCAGTTCGCCGAGGTCGAGGCCTCGCCGGCCCGCGTGCTCATGCGTGACCACGTCGACGCACGGATCAACCCCGCCGAGTTCGCGATGCCGGTGCTACTGGGCATCATGGCGGCGACGCTGATCCCGGCGGTCATCCCCTACGTCCAGTGGCTGCTGTACGCCTCGTGGGCCTACATCATCATCATGGTCGCCGACCTGTTCCTGATGTGGCGGACGTACAAGGCCAAGCTCGCCGCGCGCCACCCGGGCACTCCGCTGCGCGGCCTCCTCATGTACGGGTTCAACCGGCAGATGACGTTCCGTCGCTGGCGTCGTCCCGCCCCGCGCGTCAAGCGCGGCGAGACCCACTGATGTTCCGCTGGTCGGCCGACCCGACCCCGGACGCCGACGCGGCGGCCGAGGCGGGGCTCGGGCAGGAGTTCCCCACCCAGGCGGACGCCGAGGCGTGGCTCACCTCGTCCTACGAGGACCTGGTCGAGGCGGGAGCCGAGAGCGTCACGCTGCTGGAGGGTGATCGGGTCGTGTACGGCCCGATGAGCCTGCTCGCCTGATCTCGCCGATCCCCAGCCCCGCGCCGAAGGCGGCGATGAGGACGCCGGCGCCCACCATCACGGGCGTGGAGAACTGCAATGCCTCGAGGCGGTCGGCGTAGGTCTGGATCTTGGTGCCCTCGGCGTTGCTGCACACGTCGCCCGGCGCCATCGGCACCCCTCGACAGTCGATCGACGGGTTGAGCAGGTTGGCCACCGCCCACAGGGCGACGGCCAGCCCGATGACGACGACCGCCAGGTGGCCGGCGAGGCGTCGGCTCAAGACTCGCGCACCTGGGTCTCGACGAACGGGGGCTTGACCACGTCGAAGGTCTCCGTGCTCCTGCGGACCACCACGCCGACCTCGGCGCCCGGCTTGTACGCGTTGTCCAGCAACGCGAGCCCGATGCCCAGGCCGAGCGTCGGGGAGAACGTGCCCGAGGTCACCGTGCCGACGACGTTGCCCTCGGTGTCGACGCAGTCCATGCCCGGCCGCGGGATCGCCCGTCCGGTCGAACGGATGCCGCGGATGCGACGGGCAGGACCCTCGGCACGCTGTGCGCGGAGCGCATCCGCGCCCCAGAACTCGTCCTTGTCCCAGCCCACGGCCCACGCGGCCAGCGCCATCACTGGCGTGATGTCCAGACTGAGCTCGTGGCCGTGCAGGGCGTAGCCCATCTCGGTGCGCAGGGTGTCGCGGGCGCCCAGGCCGCACGGCCGGATCCCGTACTCCTCGCCCGCGGCCATGACGGCGTCCCAGACCGCGGCGGCGTCCTCGGTGCGGCAGACCAGTTCGTAGCCGCGCTCACCGGTGTAGCCCGTCCGGCACACGGTGAGGGGGCGGCCGGCCACCGTGCCCTCGCGGAACTGCATGTAGTCGAATTCGGCGTCCACGCCCAGTCTCGCCAGCACCTCGTCGGACAGCGGACCCTGGACGGCGAGCACCGCGAAGTCAGCGTGCTGGTTGGTGACGGTGATGCCCTCGGGGGCGGCCGCCTGCAGCAGGGAGACCACCTCGGCGTTGTTGGCCGCGTTGGGGATGAGGAAGACGTCGTCGTCGGCCCGCAGGTACTGGATGAGGTCGTCGACCACGCCGCCGGACTCGTTGCAGCACATCGTGTACTGGGCCTGGCCGGAGCCGATCTTGGCCAAGTCGTTGGTGAAGCACCGGTTCACGAAGTCCTTCGCCCCGGGACCCGACACCCGGGCCTTGCCGAGGTGGCTCACGTCGAAGACGCCGACGCCGTCGCGCACCGCCTTGTGCTCGGCGACGATCGATGAGTACTGCAGGGGCATGGACCAGCCCCCGAACTCGGCGAACTTGGCGCCGAGCGCCACGTGGTGGTCGTGCAGCGGAGAGGTCAACAGTTCGGGCATGACCCAGAACCTACCGCAGTGGGTAGGGTGAGACCCCGACCCCCATGAAGTCCCGTGCCCCTTGATTGGAGACGAAACCGTGCCCACCGCCGCGCTCCCCTCGCTCACCGCCGCAGCCACCCTGCCCAAGGACGCCGACCTCCTCGTGGTCGGCCTGGCGGACGCCTCCGACGGACCGGTGCTCGTGGGCGTCCCCGACGACGTCGAGAAGGCGTGGTCCAAGCGCCACGGTTCCTCGCTGCTCGCCTCGGCCCAGGCCCTGGGCGGCGCCGCCAAGCCGGGCACCACGGTCGTCCTCCCGGGCACGCCCGGGATCGTGGTGACCGGGTTGGGTGGGGTCGACGTGACGCCGGAGCAGGTGCGCCGCGCCGCCGGCAACGCGGTGCGTGCCGCCGCCGCGATCGCCGGGGAGCGGACGCTGTCGCTGGCCGTCAGCCTCGAGGCCCTCGAGCCCGAGGTCCTGCGCGGCGCCGCCGAGGGTGCTTTCCTGGGCGCCTACGGCTACGTCAAGGAGTCCCTCGAGGCCCCCCGGCGGCCCATCGGCTCGATCACGATCCTGTCCGCGGCGAAGGACGCCGGCACGCACGTGTCCGAGGCCCTCGTCGTGGCCACCGCCGTGAACCGCACCCGCGACTGGGTGAACACCCCGGCGAACGCGCTCTACCCGGAGACCTTCGCCGAAGCGGCCCGTGCCCTGGCGAAGGATGCCCGCCTCGACGTGGAGGTGCTCGACGAGAAGGCCCTGGCCCGCGGTGGTTACGGCGGCATCCTCGGCGTCGGCGGTGGGTCGCAGCACCCGCCGCGCCTCGTCCGCATCGAGTACGCCCCGCGCGGCGCGACCACCCACCTGGCACTGGTGGGCAAGGGCATCACGTTCGACACCGGTGGCCTCAACCTGAAGCCCGCCGACGGGATGATCACGATGAAGTGCGACATGGCGGGCGCCGCGGCGGTGATCACCGCGATCCGCGCGATCGCGGACCTGAAGCTCAAGGTCAAGGTCACCGCGTACGCCGCGATGGCCGAGAACATGCCGTCCGGCTCGGCCTACCGCCCGAGCGACGTGCTGAGCATGTACGGCGGCAAGACCGTTGAGAACGCCAACTCGGACGCCGAGGGTCGCCTCGTGATGGCCGACGCCATCGTCCGTGCGGGCGAGGACCACCCGGACCTCATCGTCGACATCGCCACCCTCACGGGTGCCTGCGTTGTGGCGCTGGGCGAGCGGGTCTCGGGTCTCATGGCGTCCGACGACGAGACGGCCGACGACCTGATGGACGCCGCGGAGGCGTCCGGCGAGGCGTTCTGGCAGCTCCCGATTCCGGATGAGGTGCGCGAGAACCTCAAGTCGGAGGTCGCCGACCTCGCGTCGTCGGGCAAGACCCGCTACGGCGGCGCCCTGACCGCGGCGGCATTCCTGCAGGCGTTCGTGCCCGACGGCGTCCGGTGGGCCCACCTCGACATCGCCGGTCCGGCGTGGAACGGCGCCGCCGCCTACGACTACGTCCCCAAGGGTGGGACGGGCGCGGGCGTCCGCACGCTGGTGTCACTGGCGCGGACGCTGGCCCAGCGGTCCGGCCGGTGAGGTCCGCCGGCGCACACCCCGGATGTGGATCTGTCCCACGGAGGGCTAGTCTGGACCCCGTTACGGCCAGTCATCGAAGAAGGAGCCTGTGAGCATGCCGACGAATGTCCCCCTTCCCGCCTTGGGTGAAAGCGTCACAGAAGGCACGATCTCCCGCTGGCTCAAGGCGGTCGGCGACACCGTCGAGGCCGACGAGGCGCTCGTCGAGATCTCCACCGACAAGGTCGACACCGAGATCCCCTCGCCGGTCGCGGGCACCGTGCTCGAGATCCGGTTCGCCGAGGACGACGTCGCCGAGGTCGGTGCGGTCCTGGCCGTCATCGGGGAACCCGGCGAGGCCACCGGCGCCAGCGACGCGCCCGCCGCACCCGCCGCGGAGGCCCCGGCCCCGGCCGCCCAGGAGGCTCCGGAGGCTCCGGCTCCCGCCGAGCAGCCCGCAGCCCCGGCACCGGCCGCACCCGCGGCGTCCGGCCCGGCGCAAGGCACCGAGGTGACCCTGCCGGCACTCGGCGAGTCCGTCACCGAGGGCACCATCAGCCGCTGGCTCAAGGCCGTCGGCGACACCGTCGAGGCCGACGAGGCCCTCGTCGAGATCTCCACCGACAAGGTCGACACCGAGATCCCCTCCCCCGTCGCGGGCACGCTCCTCGAGATCCGCTTCGACGAGGACGACGTCGCCGAGGTCGGCGCCGTCCTGGCCATCGTCGGCGACGCCGCTGCCGCCCCGGCCGCCCCCGCGGCTGCCCCGGCTCCGGCGGAGCAGCCCGCGCCCGCCGCCGAGACCCCGGCCCCGGCCGCCCAGGAGGCTCCGGAGGCTCCGGCTCCCGCCGAGCAGCCCGCAGCCCCGGCACCGGCCGCACCCGCGGCGTCCGGCCCGGCGCAAGGCACCGAGGTGACCCTGCCGGCGCTCGGTGAGTCCGTCACCGAGGGCACGATCAGCCGTTGGCTCAAGGCCGTCGGCGACACCGTCGAGGCCGACGAGGCGCTCGTCGAGATCTCCACCGACAAGGTCGACACCGAGATCCCCTCCCCCGTCGCGGGCACGCTCCTCGAGATCCGCTTCGGCGAGGACGAGGTCGCCGAGGTCGGCGCGGTCCTGGCCATCGTCGGCGACGCGAACGCCAAGCCTCAGGAGAAGCTCGGCGCCGACGCCCGCACGACCTCCGCCGAGGGCGCGAGCTCCTTCGCCGAGGAGGAGGCGTCCGAGGCCCCGGTCGCCGCCGCTCCGGCAGCCACGGCTCCGGCAGCCCCCGCAGCGCCCGCTCCGGCTCCCGCAGCGCCCGCTCCGGCTCCCGCCGCGCCCGCTCCGGCGACGCCGGCCCCCGCCGCCACCCAGGCCCCCCGTGGGGCCGAGGCGCCGGACTCGGGCTACGTCACCCCGCTCGTGCGCAAGCTCGCCGCCCAGCACGGCATCGACCTGAACTCCGTCAAGGGTTCGGGCGTCGGTGGACGCATCCGCAAGCAGGACGTCCTCGCCGCCGCCGAGGCCGCCAAGGCGCCGAAGCAGGAGGCCGCTCCCGCGGCGTCCGCTGCCCCGGCTCCCGCTGCCGCTCCGGCCGCACCCGCAGCGTCCGCCCCGAAGTCCGAGGCAGCCGCCTCCAGCGTCCGTGGCACGACCGAGAAGATGTCGCGCCTGCGCAAGATCATCGCCTCGCGCATGGTCGAGTCGCTGCAGGTCTCGGCGCAGCTCACCGCCACGGTGGAGGTCGACCTGACCAACATCAGCAAGGTCCGCGCCAAGGCCAAGGACGCGTTCAAGGCGCGCGAGGGTGCGTCGCTGTCCTACCTTCCCTTCATCACCAAGGCGACGATCGAGGGCCTCAAGCAGTTCCCCAAGCTCAACGCCCAGATCGACACCGAGGCCGGGACGATCACCTACGCGGACGCCGAGCACATCGGCATCGCGGTGGACACCGAGCGTGGCCTGCTGGTCCCGGTCATCAAGGACGCGGGTGACCTCAACGTCACGGGCCTGGCCAAGAAGATCGCCGACATCGCTGCTCGGACGCGCACCAACAAGGTGACGCCGGACGAGCTGTCGGGCGGCACGTTCACGATCACGAACTACGGTTCCGCCGGGACCCTGTTCGACACGCCGATCGTGAACCAGCCCGAGGTTGCGATCCTCGGCACCGGCGCGCTGGTGAAGCGCCCGGTCGTGGTGAAGGACGCCCAGCTCGGTGAGGTCATCGCGATCCGCGACATGATGTACCTCTCGGTCTCGTACGACCACCGCCTCGTCGACGGCGCGGAGGCCGCCCGCTTCCTGTCGTTCGTCAAGGCACGGCTCGAGGAGGGTGACTTCGGCGCCGAGTTCGGCGCCTGAGCCGCCTAGCACGAACCACGCGCGACGTGCCCGTCCCTCCGGGGGCGGGCACGTCGCCGTCCGGGTCCGGCGAGTTGAGTAGGGTCGCCCTGTGCGATCTCCCTCCCTCGTTGACGGCTTCACCTTCGACTACCTGGGCTTCGACGGCTCCGACCTGGCGCCGAGCGACTACCAGGAGACGTGGGACCTCCAACGCGCCGTGCACGCCCGCGTCGTGGCGGGCGAGATCGGGCCCCAGGTGCTGTACGTCCAGCACCCGCCCGTCTACACGGCCGGACGCCGGACGCTCGAGTCGGAACGTCCCTTCGACGGCACGCCCGTCGTCGACGTCGATCGCGGCGGCAAGATCACGTACCACGGACCCGGCCAACTGGTCGGTTACCCGATCATCACCCTCACGCGACAGTTCGGGCCGCTGGAGTACGTCCGTCGCCTCGAGCAGGCCGTGATCGAGGTGCTGGAACCCCTCGGGATCGAGGGCACGCGGGTCGAGGGCCGCACCGGCGTGTGGCTCGCCGCCGACGGCGTCCGGCCCGAGCGCAAGATCTGCGCCATCGGCATCCGCGTGGCGCGGATGACGACCATGCATGGCTTCGCCCTCAACGTCGGGTCGCAGGCGTGCGGCCCGTTCGGCAACATCGTCCCCTGCGGCATCAGCGACGCGGGAGTGACGAGCATCGAGGATGAACTGGGCGGCCCCCCGCCCTCGCTGGTCGAGGTCGCGCACTCCCTCGAACCGCTGCTGGCCCAACACCTGGCGTTCACCCTCACCACCGGCGCCCCCGGTCGCAGCTGACAGGGCGCACCGCAAGCGACACGCCCTTAGGGTGGGGTCATGGCAGCGCGCATCGGTGTCCTGACGTCGGGCGGGGACGCCCCCGGCATGAACGCCGCCATCCGCGGCGTCGTCCGGGCTGGTGTGACGGCGGGCGTGCAGGTCGTCGGCATCCGTGACGGTTACCAGGGCGCCATTGACGGCGGGGATTCCCTCGTGCCGCTTGGCTGGGACGACGTGGCCGGCACCTCCGCCGAACCCGGGACGCTGCTCGGCACCTCACGCTGCACCGCGTTCCGCGAGCCCGCCGGACGCCGCGCCGCGGTCGCCTCGCTCGTCGGGGCGGGGATCGACCGGCTGGTCGTCATCGGCGGCGACGGGTCGCTCGCGGGGGCCGCACTCCTCCGCGAGGAGTGGAGCCAGCACCTGGCGGAGCTCGTGGCCGGTGGCACCCTCGACGCCGCCCGTGCAGCCGCCCACCCACGGCTGGCCGTCGTCGGCCTGGCCGGGTCGATCGACAACGACCTGGTGGGCACCGACATGACGATCGGGGCTGATTCCGCGCTGCACCGCATCGTCGAGGCCATCGACGCGATCGCCAGCACGGCGGCGTTCAAGGACCGCAACTTCGTGATCGAGGTGATGGGGCGCAACTGCGGCTACCTCGCCCTGATGAGCGCCATTGCCGGCGGAGCCGATGCCGTCATCGTTCCCGAACACCCGCTCGCGGACGGTTGGCGCGCCGACTTGGCCGGCGTGCTGCACCGGGCGCGGGCAGCCGGGCGCCGGACGTCCGTCGTCGTCGTCGCCGAAGGTGCCCGGGACGTGTCGGGACGCCCGGTCAGCTCCGATGAGGTCCGCCGTACGGTGGCCGAGGAGATGGGCGAGGACGCCCGGATCACGGTCCTGGGCCACGTGCAGCGGGGCGGACGCCCCAGTGCCTACGACCGCTGGATGGGCGCCCTCGTCGGCCACGCCGCGCTCCAGCACCTGCTCGGCCCCGACCCGGCACCCGTGCTCGTGGGCGTCCATGACAACGTCCCGGTCACCACCCCTCTGGCGGACGCCGTGGCCGCCACCACCAGCGTGGACGCGCTCCTGGCCCAGGGCCGCCTGGACGAGGCGGCCGCCCTGCGGGGGCACTCGTTCGTGCACATGCACCGCACGTTCCTGGGACTGTCCCGGCCACGAGAGCCCGCGGAGGCCGGGGGTACGGGAAGCCGCCGCATCGGCGTCCTGCACTGTGGCGGAATCGCGCCCGGCATGGACACCGCGGCGCAGGCGATCGTCCGCCTCGGCCTGGACCGCGGTCACGAGGTGCTCGGCGTCCGCGGCGGGTTCCCCGGCCTTGCCGCCGGCGACGTCGTCACGTTGGGCTGGCCCGACATCGAGGGGTGGGTTCGCTCCCCGGGGTCGCACCTCGGCACCCGGCGGACCGTCCCCGGGCCCGACGACCTGCCCGCGCTGGCGGCGTCCGTCACCGAGCTCCGCCTGGACGCCCTGGTGTTGATCGGCGGGCTCGACGCCTACCGCGCCATGACCGTGCTCGACGCGGGCGTGGCGGACTTCCCGGCCCTCGACCTGCCGATGGTGGTGGTGCCGTGCTCGATCGACAACAACCTGCCCGGCGTGGCGATGGCCATCGGCGCCGACACCGCGCTGAACGTCGGCGTCACGAACATCGACCAGGTCAAGCGGTCCTCGACGGCCGAGCCGCGCGCGTTCGTCGTGGAGGTCACCGGTCGGTCCTGCGGTTTCCTCGCGCTGACCCAAGGGGTGGCCGCCGGTGCCGAGCGGGTCTACCTGCACGAGGAGGGCATCACCTTGGCGATGCTGGCCGAGGACGCCGCCCGCATGCGCGCCGACTTCGCCTCGGGGCAGGACCTCTGGCTGGCGCTGCGCAACGAGGCCGCCTCCCGCCTGTTCACCGTGCCGCTGGTGACCGAACTGCTCGAGGCCGAGTCCGGGGGTGCGTTCACCGTCCGAGGGGTGGTGCTCGGGTACAGCCAACAAGGCGGCATCCCCTCACCCTTCGACCGGATCGCCAGCGTCCGGCTGGCGTCCTGGGCGATGGTGTGGTTGCACGACGCCCTCGCCTCGGGGAGCACGGATCGGGTCGGCGTGACCCCCGATGGCGCGCGCCCCCTCGCCGAGCTCCTCGAGCAGGTCGATCTGGCGTCCGGACGCCTCCACCGTCAGTGGTGGGACGCGCTCCACCCCGTCCTCGAGGCACTCGGACGGCGCCCATCGGTGCCCGGCAAGGCACGTAAGATGACCCGGTGACCCAAACCCAGCCTCGCCGCCTCCTTCGCATCGAAGTGCGGAACGCGGAGACACCCATCGAACGCAAGCCGTCCTGGATCAAGACGAAGGCCGTCATGGGCCCGGAGTACAAGGACATGCAGAACCGCGTCAAAGACGGCGGCCTGCACACGGTGTGTCAGGAGGCGGGTTGCCCCAACATCTTCGAGTGTTGGGAGGACCGCGAGGCCACCTTCCTCATCGGCGGCGACCAGTGCACCCGCCGCTGCGACTTCTGCCAGATCGCCACGGGGCGCCCCACCGGCTACGACCAGGACGAGCCCCGGCGCGTCGCGGAGTCCGTCCGCGAGATGGGCCTGAGGTACGCCACGGTGACCGGCGTCGCGCGCGACGACCTGCCCGACGGCGCCTCCTGGCTGTACGCCGAGACCTGTCGCCAGATCCGGGAGCTGAACCCCGGCTGCGGCGTCGAACTGCTCGTGGATGACTTCAAGGGCGAGCGCAAGGCCCTGGAGACCGTGTTCGAGGCGGCACCCGAGGTCTTCGCGCACAACGTCGAGACCGTCCCGCGGATCTTCAAGCGCATCCGTCCGGCGTTCGACTACCAACGCTCGCTCGGCGTGCTGACCCAGGCCCGCGAGGCGGGGCTGGTGACGAAGTCGAACTTGATCCTGGGCATGGGCGAGACGCGCGAGGAGATCAGCCAGGCGCTCGTCGACCTGCGCGACGCCGGCACCGAATTGCTGACGATCACCCAGTACCTGCGGCCCTCGGCGCTGCACCACCCGATCGACCGCTGGGTCACCCCCGAGGAGTTCCAGGAACTGGAGGACGAGGCGAAGGCCCTAGGATATGCAGGAGTGCTGTCCGGGCCGCTCGTCCGCTCGTCCTATCGGGCGGGGCGCCTCTACCGGCAGGCGATCGAGGCCCGCAAGAAGGCACCGCAGAACAACATCGTGGAGTGAATCATGGCTAGCGAGAAGGCGAAGGAACTCGCCGCTAAGCAGAAGGCCGCCATCAAGGCGGAGAAGCTGCGCAAGAAGAACAGCGACGACCCCAAGGACTGGGGCCAGATCCGCCAGCTCCGCGAGGCCTACAAGCGGACGGCGGAGATCGATCCCGCCGTCACCTGGTGGATGCTCGGCGTCGGTCTGGGCGTCGCCGCGGTCATCGCCGTCATCGGCGTGCTCGCCAACCTCGCCTGGTGGGCGTGGCTGCCGCTGGCGCTGGCGTCCGGTCTGCTGGGTGCCATGCTGATCCTGACGCGCCGTGTCAAGGGCGCCATGGTGAAGCGCTACGAGGGGCAGCCCGGTTCCGCCGAGGTCGCCCTCCAGCTGCTGAACAAGAAGAAGTACACGTACGACATGGGCATCACCGCCACGCGCCAGTTCGACCTGGTGCACCGGGTGGTCGGTCCGTGCGGCGTCGTCCTGATCGGCGAGGGCACCGTGGGCCGCGTCAAGCCCCTGCTGAACGGCGAGGCCCGCAAGCACGAGTCGATCGCCCACGGCACGCCCGTCACCACGCTCTACCTCGGCAACGGCCAGGGTCAGGTCCGCCTCGGCGACCTGGAGAAGCGCATCCTCAAGATGCCGACCGTCCTGCAGCCCCACCAGATCGCCGAGGTGCGCCAGCGCATCCGCGCGCTGGACGCCGTGCGCCCCAAGGCCCCGCTCCCGAAGGGTCCGATGCCGACTCCGAAGGGCATCAACCGCGCGATGCGGGGTCGCTGATCCCCTGTCGTTGACGTCATCCGTGGTCCACGGTCGGTTCTCCGGCCGTGGACCACTGGTTTCCGCGGGTGGGCGGGCCCTCGGCGCAGTGGAGGGGAGCCCTCGGCGCACTGGAGGCGAGCCCTCGGCGCAGTGGAGGGGAGCCCTCGGCGCACTGGAGTCGAGCCCTCGGCGCACTGGAGGCGAGCCCTCGGCGGGGACTCAGCCCTCCAGGGCCTCCGACAGCTCCAGCCAGTGGAGTTCGAGTTCCTCGACCTCGGACTCCAGAGCGCTGATCGCCTCCATCCGCTTCGCGAGACCGGCGTAGTCGGTGTGGTCGAACTCCGCGAGCGCAACCTTGTCCGCGTCGATCTGGGCCGTGAGCTTGCGGATGCGGCGCTCGATGGCTTCGATCTCCTTGCGTGCCGCGCGCAGCCCCGCCCCCGACAGCCCGGACGCCGTGGGCGCGGCCTTCGCGGGGGCGGGCTTGGACCCCGAGGACTGTTCCCCCGCCGCACGGAGGCGCAGGTACTCCTCGACGCCGCCGGGCAGGTGGCGGAGGCGTCCACCCATCACCGCGTACTGCTGGTCGGTGACGCGCTCGAGGAAGTACCGGTCGTGGGAGACCACGATCAGCGTGCCGGGCCACGAGTCGAGGAGGTCCTCGACGGCGGCGAGCATGTCGGTGTCGAGGTCGTTGGTCGGCTCGTCCAGGATCAGCACGTTCGGCTGCGCGAGCAGGATCAGCAGCAACTGCAGGCGGCGCTGCTGGCCACCGGAGAGGTCCTTGATGGGCGTGCTCAGCTGGGCGTTGGTGAAACCGAGTCGCTCCAGCAACTGGCTGGGCGTCATCTCCTGGGCCTTGGAACCGGATCCGAGCGTGTAGCTGGTGCGGAGGCGTCCGATCAGGACCCGGACGGGCTCGTCCAGGTGCTCCTCCAAGCCGCCCAACTGCTGGCTGAGCGTGGCGACCTGCACGGTCTTGCCCCGCTTCACGCGTCCGGAGGTCGGGGCCAGCGAGCCGTCGATGAGCCTCAGCAGCGTCGACTTGCCGGCGCCGTTCACGCCGAGGATCCCGGTTCGCTCCCCCGGTGCCAGGCGCCACTCGACGCCGCGCAGCACCTCCTTGTCCCCGTAGGCGACGCCGGCGTCGTGCAGGTCGACGACGTCCTTCCCGAGGCGCGCGACGGCCAGCGACTGCAGCGCCACCTGGTCGCGCAGCGGCGGCACGTCCGCGATGAGCGCGTTGGCGGCCTCGATCCGGAACTTGGGCTTGGACGTCCGCGCCGGTGCACCGCGGCGCAGCCACGCGAGTTCCTTGCGGGCGAGGTTCTGGCGGCGCTGCTCGATGGCGGCGGCCTGCCGGTCGCGCTCGACCCGCTGGAGGATGTAGGCGGCGTACCCGCCCTCGAAGGGCTCGACGATGCGATCGTGCACCTCCCACGTGGCGGTGCAGACCTCGTCGAGGAACCACCGGTCGTGGGTGACGACCATCAGTCCGCCGGCGTTGGCCGCCCAGCGCTGCTTGACGTGCCGGGCCAGCCAGGTGATGCCCTCGACGTCGAGGTGGTTGGTGGGCTCGTCCAGGGCCAGGACGTCCCAGTCCCCCACCAGCAACGCCGCGAGCGCGACACGACGTCGCTGGCCGCCGGACAGGTCTCCCACGACCCCATCCCAGGGAACGTCGCTGAGCAGGCCCGCGATGACGTCCCGGACGCGGGCGTCGCCCGCCCACTCGTGCTCGGGCGCTTCGCCGACGACGGCCCGGGCCACGGTCAGGGTCGGATCGAGGGTGTCGGCCTGGTCGAGGACGCCGATCCGCAGGTCGCGCCGCGTGGTGACCTTGCCGGCCATCGGCTCGAGGCGTCCGGCCAGCATGGCCAGCAGGGTCGACTTGCCGTCGCCGTTGCGCCCGACGATGCCGATGCGGTCACCCTCGTTGACCCCGAGCGTGACGGAGTCGAAGACGACCTTGGTGGGAAATTCGAGGTGGAGGCCTTCAGCCCCGAGCAGGTGTGCCATGGCCGCTCAAGCCTAGTGGGTACGGGCCCAGACATGGTTCAAGCCCGACACCACCGCTTTGTGGTGCCAGGCTTGGGTTGACGGCGCCCTCGGGTGAGGGCCGGAAGGGATACAGGCGATCAGGTCAGAGCTGGTGCGCCTGGACCATGTCCTCGGAGATCTCGTTCCACATCTGGACGATGTCGTTGAGCTTCATGGCGGTCCTCCTTCGAATGTTGCTGTGGGTGTTGCGTTGGGGTTGTCGCTTGGTTCGTCCGTGGGACGGTCAGAGCTGGTGGGCCTGAGCCATGTCCTCGGAGATCTCGTTCCACATCTCGACGATGTCGTTGAGCTTCATCTTGTCCCTCCTTCCTTCTTGTTCCTGTCCTCCTTTGAGGACACCTCCATATTATGGTCTTCCAGACTAATAATCAAGAGGGAGCGCTCGCTGGGGCGCCAACCGACGACAACAAGCGCTTCACTAGGAGCGAAGCAGCGCCCCGTCCGCGATGGACGGGGCGCTCCCCTTTCCTCCGAGCCCCAGCGAGGGGACGCGTGGGTCAGCTGGGCCGCGGTGCACCCGGACGCGCGTAGCGCCACCAGGTCAGTGCGACGCACAGGACGGCCCACACGACGCCGATCCAGTAGAACGGGACCGCGCCCAAGGTCGTCAGGCCGATGCCGAACAGGAACGGGCCGAACGCGGCGATGGCAGCGGTCCACCCGATGACGCCACCGGCCTGGCGCCGCTCGAAGATCATCGGCATCTGCTTGAACGTGGACGCGTTGCCGATGCCCGAGAACAGGAAGATCAGCAGCATCCCGAACAGGAACTGGTTGAACCCGGCGCTCAGCGCGGCCGCCGACGAGGTGTCGGGCGTGAGCCCCCCGATGGTCCACCAGATGGAGCCGACGAGGCCGATACCGGAGACGAGGGTCCAGATGGCGCCCCCCATGCGGTCGGTCAGCGGGCTGAACAGGATCCGGGCGCCCGCCCCGACGAGCGGGCCGAGGAACACGTACTTGGCGGGGTCGGGCACGGCATAGCCCTCGACGAGGACACGCGCCGTCTCCCCGACGCCTTCGACGATCGCCGCGTTGCCCGAGCCGTACAGGTTGTTCATGAGCAGGCCGAACTGCGCCGACAGGCCCGAGAAGGTGCCGAACGTCATGATGTAGAGGACCGTCATCCACCAGGTGTCCTGGTTGGAGAAGATGTCGAACTGCTGCTTGATGTTCGCCTTGATGGGCACGGACTTGAGGTACTTCCAGGCCAGGAAGGCGCCGATCAGGATGAACGGCAGCCAGACGTAGGACGCTGCCTGGTACCAGACGGTCTGGCTGGGCTTGCCGGGGATCTTCATCTCCTGGCTGATGCCCATCCACCAGAACATGCCGAACCCGATGATCCACGGGGTGAGGAGTTGCACCAGCGAGACGCCGAAGTTGCCGATGCCGGCCTGCAGGCCGAGCGCCGTGCCCGACATGCGCTTGGGGAAGAAGTAGGACGTGGACGGCATGAAGCCCGAGAAGGCGCCGCCGCCGATGCCGGCCAGGAAGGCCAGCACGAGCAGCTCCCAGTAGGGCGCGGTGCCCGGCAGCATCGTCCGGACGCCCCACCCCAGGACGGGGAAGAACAGCAGGAGCGTGGTGAGGGCGACCATCTTGCGGGTGCCCATGATCGGAGGCAGCACCATCCAGACCAGGCGCATCAGGCCGGCCGAGAGGCCCGGCGTGGCCGCCAGCCAGTACAACTGCTCCTTGGTGAACGAGTACCCGATCGCATTCAGCTTCGGGATGATCGCGCTGGGGAGGAACCAGGCGACGAAGCACATCGTGAGGGTGAAGGTGGTGATCCAGAGGGTGCGCCAGGCCAGGGACTTGTCCCAGGTGGCCTCGTTCTCCGGATCCCAGCTGGTCAGCCACTCCTTGCCTGAGCGGACCTTGTCCTGTGCAGTGCTCATGCGTTGATCTCCTGTCGGGAGCCGGACTCCTGGACGTCCGTCATGGTGGCGGGCACATCGACATCATGGCCGAGGTGCGGGGACTGCGCATTCAACATGCGGTGAATCGTGAGGTGCATCCACAGCAGCGAGATCGCGGTGATGCCGAACAGGATGGCGAAGGTCGAGTTCGCCATGCCGGTGAACGCCTTGGTGTAGGCGAACATGGGCGGGAGGAAGAAGCCCCCCAGGCCGCCGAGCATGCCGACCAGGCCGCCCACGGAGCCGACATTGTCCGGGAAGTACGTGGGGATGTGCTTGAACACGGCCGCCTTGCCGATGCCCATCGCGCACCCGATGACGAAGACGAGGGCGACGAACAGCCACAGGTTCATCGAGTAGTGCATGACTTCGCGCCGTCCGCCGTCGGGTTGGAGGAGGACGATGTATCCGTTCGGCATCATCAGCACACCGGACGCCGCGAGCATCACGAAGAAGGTGCCGTACATGGCCCGCCGAGCGCCCCAGCGGTCGCTGAACCAGCCGCCCAGCGGGCGCAGGAGGGACGCGGGGAAGATGAACGTCGCGGTGAGCAGGCCGGCGGTCGAGAGGGACACGCCGAAGTTGTCGACGTAGTAGGCCGGCAGGTAAGCCGAAAGGGCGACGTAGGCGCCGAACACCACCACGTAGTACAGGGAGAAGCGCCACACCCGGACGTCCTTGAGCGGCTGCAGCATCTGTCCCACCGTCTTGGACGCCCCGGGCATGCGGTCCCGGTGCGGCGTGACGAAGAACATGACCACCGCGATGACGACGAGCAGGACGGAGTAGATGACCGGGATCAGCCGCCAGCCCCCGACGACGCCGAGCCCGTAGGTCGCACCCGCGGTGCCCGTGATGATCGCCGGGCCGATGAACTTGGTGACCGACGCACCCACGTTGCCCGCACCGAACAGGCCCAGCGCGAAGCCCTTGCGGCGGTCGGTGAACCACGCGTTGTTCCAGGACACACCGACGCTGAAGCTGTTGCCGACGAAACCGACGAGGAAGGCGAGCACCAGGAGCATGGGGTAGCTGTTGGCGAACGAGACCGCGAAGGACGCCACGGCACCGCTCAGCAGCAGGTACATCATGACCTTCTTGCCACCGATCCGGTCGGCCAGCATGCCGGCCGGGAGGCGCCACATCGAACCGTTCAGGACGGCCACGGCGCTGATCCAACTCAGCTCCACGTCCGTGAGACCGAACTCGGCCTGGATGGGCTTGCCCAGGATTCCGAACATCAACCAGACGGCGAACATCATCGTGAACGCCAGCGTGGACACCGTCAGGACGCGGCCCGATCCGGGCGCCTCGTGACGCGGTGCACCCTCAGCCATGGGGCTCCTTGAAAATTGGACTCAGATCCTTTAAAGCAGGACCACGGGGATCAAACCACACGGCATCCGAACGCGTCAACTACCCTCAGTAGGAGTGTGAACCCCTAAGTCAACGGGTATTTGAAAGGTGAACCACCCACACCTTGCACGGAGGCGGTTGCGTCTGGTTAGACTGAGCACCGACATCCTTTAAATGGGGATGTCGGCCAGCAGAACGAACCCGAGGACGCCGATGACCGAGGAGCCGATCCAGCCACTGGACGTGCTGGGCTCCCCCGTCCGCCGCGCCATCGTGGACACACTGGCCAACCTTCCCGTGCTCGCCACCGCGGACAGCCCCAACCGCAGCAGCGGGCTCACGGCCGCCGAGCTCGCCTCGCGACTCGGGTTGCACGTCACCACCGTCCGGCACCACCTCGACCGCCTCGCTCGGGCCGGGCTCGTCGCGATGCACGCCGAACGCACCGGGGTCGGACGCCCGCGCCACCGCTATTCGGCCCACACCGGCGACCTGGCCGAGATCGTCACCCCGAGCGCCTATCGCCTGCTCGCCGAGGTCCTCACCGAGGCGATGGCCGCCCAGAACTCGGACGCCGCCGACGCCGGTCGCCGGTGGTCGGCCCGCAGCATCGCTGTGCAGCTGGGCGCCGCCGCCCCGACCGAGCCGGCCCGGACGCCGGGCCAGTGGCTGGCCAAGCTGGGCACGCTCGTCGACCTCCTCGACGGCTGGGGCTATGCCCCGTCCGTCACCACCGAGACCGGCAGCCGCACGACGCAGCTGTGCCTGCACCGGTGCCCGATGCGCGACCTGGCCGCCGAGAACGCCGCAGTGGCGTGCGGCGTCCATCGCGGCGTGCTGGAGGGCGCCCTGGACGCCCTGGGCGAGACGGGCGCCTCCGTCGAACTGGAACCGTTCGTCGAACCCGACCTCTGCATCGCCCGCCTGACCACCGCCCACCCGTTCCCCGACCGAACCGTCCCGAGCGAAAGGCCCATCCGATGACCGCCACGCAGCCCCGGCCCACCAAGCCCGCCGGCCTCGACGGACCGCTGGCCGACGCCCTGATCGGCGCCGGCAAGTTCTTCACGCGGTCGACCGTCACGCCCGACAACCGCGCCGTCTTCAAGGAGGGCGGCCGCGGCGACTGGTTCTACCGGGATCGCTGGGCCTACGACAAGGTCGTCCGCTCGACCCACGGCGTCAACTGCACGGGCTCCTGCTCGTGGAAGGTGTACGTCAAGGACGGCATCATCACGTGGGAGGCCCAGCAGACCGACTATCCGTCCGCGGGCCCCGACAAGCCGGAGTACGAGCCGCGCGGCTGCCCCCGTGGCGCGTCGTTCTCCTGGTACACCTACTCCCCCACCCGGGTGCGCTACCCGTACCTGCGCGGCGTCCTGCTCGAGATGTACCGCGAGGCCAAGCGCGAGCACGGCGACCCGGTCGTGGCGTGGGCGTCCATCGTGCAGGACCCGGAGAAGGCGAAGCGCTACAAGAGCGCGCGGGGCAAGGGCGGCCTCGTCCGCGCCAACTGGGACGAGGCGGTCGAGATCGTCGCGGCCGCGCAGGTCTACACGATCAAGCGCTGGGGCCCGGACCGCATCGCGGGCTTCTCCCCCATCCCCGCCATGTCGATGGTGTCGCACGCCTCGGGCGCGCGGTACACGAGCCTCATCGGCGGCTCCATGTTGAGCTTCTACGACTGGTACGCCGACCTGCCAGTCGCGTCCCCCCAGGTGTTCGGCGACCAGACCGACGTGCCCGAGTCGGGCGACTGGTGGGACGCCGGCTACCTGATCATGTGGGGCTCGAACGTCCCGCTGACGCGGACGCCGGACGCCCACTGGATGACCGAGGCCCGCTACCGGGGCCAGAAGGTCGTCGTCATGAGCCCCGACTACGCCGAGAACGTGAAGTTCGCGGACGAGTGGCTGCCCGTCGCGCCCGGCACCGACGCCGCGCTCGGCATGGCCATGGGCCACGTGGTGCTCAAGGAGTTCTTCGTCGACCGGCAGGTTCCCTACTTCGAGGAGTACACCCGCAGCTACACGGACCTTCCCTTCCTCGTGACGCTGGACGCCGTGGCCACCGGCCCCGACGGCGCCGTCGTCTTCCGCCCCGGCAAGAACCTGGTCGCGGGCGACTTCGACAACGACCAGTCCGGCAGCGAGAACGCCATGTTCAAGCCGGCCCTGTGGGACGCGGCGAGGAACGCCCCCGCGATCCCCAACGGCACCCTTGGTCACCGCTTCGGCGACGAGGGTCAGGGCAAGTGGAACCTGGACCTCGGCGACCTCCGCCCCGAGCTCACCCTGCTCGGGGAGGAGGCCGTCGAGATCGAGCTGCCGATCTTCGACGCCCCCGACGGCAGCGCCCAGACGGTGCGACGCGGCGTCCCCGTGCGTCGGGTCGGCGACAAGGTGGTCACCACGGTCTTCGACCTCATGCTCGCCCAGTACGGCGTCGGACGACCGGGCCTGCCCGGCGTGTGGCCGACCGGCTACGACGACGAGAGCGGTGCCTACACCCCGGCGTGGCAGGAGATGATCACCAACGTCCCGGCCGCCCAGGTCGAGCGCATCGCCCGCGAGTTCGCCCAGAACGCCGAGGACACCCGGGGCCGCTCGATGATCCTGATGGGCGCGGGCACCAACCACTGGTACCACTCCGACCTCATCTACCGCACCATGCTCATGCTGACGACCATCACCGGTTGCCAGGGCCGCAACGGAGGCGGTTGGGCGCACTACGTCGGCCAGGAGAAGGCCCGTCCGATCACCGGCTGGGCGCAGATGGCGTTCGGCCTGGACTGGAGCCGCCCACCGCGCCAGATGATCCAGACGGGCTACTGGTACATCAACACCGACCAGTGGCGCTACGACACCTTCACCGCGGACGAGCTGGGCGCGGGCGAGGCCGGCAACGGGAAGTTCAAGGGCAAGGTCACGGCTGACCTCTTCGCGCAGTCGGCGCGGTCGGGCTGGATGCCGTCCTACCCCACCTTCGACCGCAACCCCCTCGAGATCGGCGACGCGGTCAGGGCGTCCGGTCAGGAGGTCGGTCCCTACGTCGTCAACGCGCTGAAGTCGGGTGAGTTGAAGTTCGCCGTGGAGGACCCGGACGCCGAGGAGAACTGGCCCCGCGTCCTGATGCTCTGGCGCGCCAACCTGTTCGGCAACTCCGCCAAGGGTGACGAGTACTTCCTCAAGCACCTGCTGGGCACCGACCACGCCGTCAACGCCGAGGAGAGCCCGGAGCACCTGCGCCCGAAGGACATCACGTGGCACGAGGAGGCCCCGAAGGGCAAGCTCGACCTCGTCCTGACCCTCGACTTCCGCATGACGAGCTCGACCCTGATGTCGGACGTGATCCTGCCGGCAGCGACCTGGTACGAGAAGCACGACATCAACACCACCGACATGCACCCGTTCGTCCACCCGTTCACGCCGGCGATCAACCCGCCGTGGCAGGCGAAGACCGACTGGGACAGCTTCGGCCTCATCGCGAACAAGTTCTCCGAACTGGCGAGGACGCACCTGGGCACCCGCACCGACGTCGTGGCCGTCCCGCTGCTGCACGACTCCCCGGACGCCATGGCGACGCCGCACGGCATCGTCGCGGACTGGAAGGCCGGCGAGGTCGAACCGATCCCGGGCGTGACCATGCCCAAGCTGGTGCTCGTCGAGCGCGACTACACCCAGGTGGGCGAGAAGTACGGCGCCATCGGTCCGTTGCTGGACAAGCTGGGCACCACCACGAAGGCCGTGACCGTCGACGTGAACTCGGCGATCACCTACCTCAAGGGCAGGAACGGCGTCCGGACCGGCGACGGGGTGGGCGCGGGGCGTCCGAAGCTCGACCACGGCATCCACGTGGCCGAGACGATCATGGCGCTGGCCGGCACGACCAACGGCCACCTCGCGGTGCAGGGGTTCAAGACCCTGGAGAAGCGCACCGGGCAGATGATGCACGACCTCGCTGCCGAGCACGAGGGCAAGATCATCACCTTCAGCGACATCGTCGGCCGGCCGACGCCGGTCATCACCTCGCCGGAGTGGTCGGGCAGCGAGTCCGGCGGACGCCGCTACTCCCCGTTCACCATCAACGTCGAGCGGCTGAAGCCCTGGCACACCCTGACCGGCCGACAGCACTTCTACCTCGACCACGACTGGATGGACGCCCTGGGCGAGAAGCTGCCCACCTATCGCGGTCCGCTCAACATGACCCACCTGTTCGGTGAGGCGCCGCTGGGCGAGACGAACGAACTGGGCGTGTCGGTCCGCTACCTGACGCCCCACTTCAAGTGGGCGATCCACAGCCAGTACCAGGACAACTGGTTCATGCAGAGCCTGTCCCGGGGTGGGCAGCAGGTGTGGATGAGCGTGGAGGACGCCAGGAAGGTCGGCATCGACGACAACGACTGGATCGAGTTGGTCAACCGCAACGGCGTCGTCGCCGCCCGTGCCATCGTGTCGCACCGCATGCCCGAGGGCACGGTGTTCATGTACCACTCCCAGGACCGCCTGATCGACGTCCCCCTCACCGAGACCAACGGGCGCCGCGGCGGCATCCACAACTCGATGACGCGCATCATGATCAAGCCCAGCCACATCATCGGTGGCTACGGCCAGTTGTCGTTCGCGTTCAACTACCTGGGCCCCACCGGCAACAACCGCGACGAGGTGACGATGCTGCGCAAGCGCACCGCCCCCTTGAAGTACTGACACCACGACCACGAGCCAAGGAGACGAAGAACATGCGCATCATGGCCCAGATGGCGATGGTGATGAACCTCGACAAGTGCATCGGCTGCCACACCTGTTCGGTCACCTGCAAGCAGGCCTGGACGAACCGGACGGGGCTGGAGTACGTGTGGTTCAACAACGTCGAGACGCGCCCCGGCCTCGGTTACCCGCGCCGCTACGAGGACCAGGAGGAGTGGAAGGGCGGCTGGGAACTCGGCCGCAACGGACGCCTCAAGCTCAAGGGCGGTGGTCGCTTGCAGAAGCTGGCCACGATCTTCAGCAACCCCAAGCTGCCCGAGATCGAGGACTACTACGAGCCCTGGACGTACGACTACGAGAACCTGATCAACGCCCCCGCGTCCCAGACCTTCCCCGTCGCCCGACCGCACTCGCTGATGGACGGGCGTCCGATGAACCCTCAGTGGGGCCCCAACTGGGACGACGACCTCGGCGGCACCTACAAGACCGGCCACGACGACCCCATGCTGAAGGGCATCGAGGAGAAGGTCACGTTCGAGTTCGACAAGTCCTTCATGTTCTACCTGCCCCGCATCTGCGAGCACTGCCTCAACCCCACCTGCGCGGCGTCGTGCCCCTCGGGAGCGATCTACAAGCGCGAGGAGGACGGCATCGTCCTCGTCGACCAGAACCGCTGCCGCGGCTGGCGCATGTGCGTCTCGGGCTGCCCGTACAAGAAGGTCTACTTCAACCACGCCACCGGCAAGGCGGAGAAGTGCACCTTCTGCTACCCCCGCATCGAGGTCGGCATCCCGACCGTCTGCTCGGAGACCTGTGTCGGACGCCTGCGCTACATCGGCCTCATGCTGTACGACGCGGACGCCGTGACGGCCGCCGCGTCGGTGAAGGACGAGAAGGCGTTGTACGAGGCGCAGCGCGGCGTGTTCCTCGACCCGCGCGACCCGGCGATCGCCCGTGAGGCCGAGCGTCAGGGGATCCCCGCGGACTGGGTCGAGGCCGCCAAGAAGTCCCCGGTGCGCCGCCTGATCCAGGACTACCAGGTCGCCCTGCCGCTGCACCCGGAGTACCGGACGATGCCCATGGTCTGGTACATCCCGCCGCTCAGCCCGATCGTGGACGCCGTCCGCGACACCGGTGAGGACGCCGAGGACGCCGGCAACCTGTTCGGCGCGATCGACGCCCTGCGGATCCCCTTGGAGTACCTGGCGAACCTGTTCACCGCGGGCGACGTCCAGCCGGTGCGCCGCGTGCTCGACAAGTTGGCGGCCATGCGGTCGTACATGCGCGACGTGAACCTCGAGCGGGAGCCGCGCGAGGAGATCGCCGAGGCCGTGGGCATGACCGGGGCGGAGGTCAAGGAGATGTTCCGGCTGCTGGCCATCGCCAAGTACGACGAGCGCTACGTCATTCCGACCGCGCACGCCGAACAGGCGCACGCGCTGGAGGAACTCGCCACCGACTGCCCGGTCGGTGAGGGCGCCACGGGCGGTCCGGGCGCGTTCGGCGGGGGGTCCGGCGGGCCCGTCCCGGTCGCGATCCAGACGCTGCGCGAGACCAAGCAGCGGATGCAGGCCGACGATCTGTCCCAGGTGCCCGGCTCGGTCAGCTACCTGAACTGGGACGGCAAGGGCATCCCCGGACACGCGACGCCCGAGGAGGTCATCGAGCGTCCCGGCATCCCCGGAGCCGGCCCGGTGTCCCCGCCCGACCCGAGGATGGAGGCCCCCCTGCGGGGGATGGTCGCCCAGGAGGGTGAGTGATGGCACCCAGTCCCGTCGAATGGCTCGGCCGGCTCGTCGGTCGTGACCCGGGAGCGGTCGAGCAGAAGCCCGCTCCGCGCCGCAAGCACCCCGCTCCCTCGCTCCCCGAGGCCGACCTGCGGATGGCGTGGCAGCTCACCTCGCTGCTGCTGTCGTACCCGGGCCCGCGGGTGATGGAGCTGCTGCCGCAGATCCGTGAGGCAGCGGCCCAACTGCCGGACGCCGTGGGCGACCCGTTGGTGAGGGTGGCGGAGCACCTCGCACAGGCGGACGCCCGCGGCGTCCAGTCGCTGTACGTCGACACGTTCGACACCACCCGCAAGTGCGCCCTGCACCTGACCTACTACTCGCACGGTGACACCCGCAAGCGCGGCATCGCCCTGGTCCAGTTCAAGCAGGCCTACCGCCGCGCGGGCCTCGAGGTCGGCGAGGACGAGTTGCCCGACCACCTCGCGGTGGTGCTGGAGTTCGGCGCGACGGGCTCCGTGGACGTGGCCTGGAAGCTGCTGAACGACCACCGGTCCGGCATCGAGTTGCTCCAGATCGGGCTGGACGCCAAGTCCTCCCCCTGGGCGGACGCCGTGACCGCGCTGCGCGCGACGCTCCCGCCGCTGGACGGCACGCAGGCCGAGGCCGTGGCCCGCCTGCTCGCCGAGGGACCGCCGAATGAGGACGTCGGCCTCGACGGCTACGCCCTCGACCCGCGCCTCAACCCGCACCCCGCCGACGACGACCTCGACCTCTCACTCGACCTGACAGGAGCCTCCCGATGAACACCTTCCTGTTCGCCGTCTTCCCCTACCTCGCGATGGGCGTATTCGTCGTCGGCATCGTCTGGCGCTACAAGTACGACAAGTTCGGCTGGACGACCCGGAGTTCCCAGCTGTACGAGTCGAAGTTGCTGCGGATCGGCTCGCCCCTGTTCCACTACGGCATCCTGCTGGCGATCGCGGGCCACGCCATGGGTCTGGTCATCCCGAAGGCGTGGACGGATGCCATCATGCCCGAGGAGATCTACCACGCCGTCGCCGTCGGCGGCGGCATGACGGCCGGCATCATGATCGTCGTCGGCTTCGTCATCCTGGTCTTCCGCCGCCGCACGGTGAAGACGGTCTTCAACGCCACCACGCGGAACGACAAGTTCATGTACCTGGTGTTGGGCATCACGATCCTCTTCGGCATGTGGAACACGATCAGCACCGCGTTCATGCCCGAGGAGTACCACTACCGGACGGGCGTCTCGCCGTGGTTCCGCAGCATCTTCACGTTCCAGCCGAACGTGGAGCTGATGGCGAACGCGCCCTTCCAGTTCAAGGCGCATGCCGTGACCGCGTTCCTGCTCCTGCTGATCTGGCCGTTCACCCGCCTGGTGCACGTGTTCTCGGCGCCGATCCAGTACCTCGGCCGTCCGTACATCGTCTTCCGGAGCAAGGGTGACACCGGACGGCGCCCGGTACCGGGGCGGGCTCCGGAGGGCACGTGGACGAGTCCTACGGCGCGTCGCTGACCCTCCTCCACCGCTAGGGTGTCTCCATGAGTCGACCCCCTGTGGACCAGGCCCGCTGGCAGCCGTGGATCGACCATGTCTGCACCGCGGTCGGGGTCGATCCGGCGCGGGTGGACACGGTCGCCCTGCACCACCTCTCCGGCGAGGTCGCCCGCCTGTTCACCCGCCCCATGGCCCCGGTGTCCACCTTCCTCCTGGGTCTCGCCGTGGGCTCCGGCGTTCCGCCTGAGACCGCTTACCGCGCCCTGGTCGGCGCCGCGGAGGCCGCCCCGTCCATTGGATCCTGACCCCCATGCTCGAGCGCGAGCGTGCGGACCACCGGTTCGAGAGCCTCCTCCGGTGGGTGGCGAGCCACCGGCCCGAGCGCTTGCTCGTGCTGTGCTCCGACGCGCCTGCGGAGCTAGCCGGCACCGGGGCGACGGTCCTCCGCCTCGAGGGGTGCCTCGCGGACGCTCCCGCCCACCGGCTCGTGGACCTCGCCCTGGCCGGCGGCGGCGCCGTGCTGGCCGCCCACGACGCCTGCCCCGTGGGGACCCCGTGGCCGCACCTCGATCCGTTGACGGCGCTGACCGACGGTCGGGTCACCGTCCGGGTCGCATCTCCCGACCCCGGTGAGCCTGCCGTGGTGCTGGATGAGGCCCATCCCCCGGTCGGTCGACGCTTCCTGGTTCGGCGTCCCACCGAGCCCGCCGTGATCGAGCACCCCGCGGACTCCGACGACCACGCCCGGCTGGTGGAGTCCTTGCGCGCGTTGGGCGTCCGCCAGGGTGCGACCGACGCAGCTGCCGCCCCCGGCGTGGCGCTGGACGTCACGGGCTGCATCGCCTGCGGCATCTGTGTCCGCGCCTGCCCGAACGACGCGCTCACGCTCACCCACGCCGCCGGGGTGAGCACGCTGGCCCAGCGCCCCGACCGTTGCCACGCCGAGGGGGCCTGCGCTGCCGCCTGCCCGGAGCACGCCATCAGGATGGGCGAGCACCACTCCTGGGCGGTCGCCCTGTCCGGCGAACCGTTGGCCCTGGCGCGGCTCCGTACGCGCGCGTGCGAGCGCTGTGGGACCCCCATCACCCTCGACCGACCCGGCAGGCTCTGCGCCACGTGCGCCCGGCGCCGGTCCGAACCTTTCGGCTGGGACGTGCCCGAGTCCGTACGCGACCGGCTGCCCGAGCACCTGCGCCGTCGCCTGGAGGAGCGCGGTTAGGGCAGGACGGCCTCGGGCAGGGCCAGCCTTGATCAGGGCGCCGCGTTCACCCAGCCATCAAGCCGGAGCCGACCTGGGCGACGGCGTCCGCACCGAGCACGCCCACGCCTCGGTAGAAGCGCGTGCCGGCCTCGTCCTCCACCCGCTGGAAGAACTGGGGCGCGAAGGCGAGGAGGTGGTCACGGCAGAAGGCATCGTGGTCGGCCACGAGGGCCTCCGCAGCCTCGACGGCTCCCTGCTCCACCTCGTCCACGGCGCGCATCAGGAGCGTCGCGCAGAATTCGAGCTCCAGGCTGATGTGGTCGTCGGGCTCCCGGTTGAGCCGGGGCGCCTGAAGTCCGTGGCGGGCGTACGCCGCGCGGACACGCATGGTCTCGTCCTCGAAGAGGAGACCCTCCTCGGAGAGGTAGACAGAGGCCCAAGGGGGAGCGGCCACGCGTCCGGCGCCCCTGAAGAGGCGGAAGTGGTCGGCGTCGACGCCAGTGGCGTCCTCTCCGTGGACCGCTGACTCCTGGAGCAGGGCCAGCCCCTCCGCCGTCCGTATGCCACCCGGAAGCGGCCAGTCGCCCAAGAAGTCGTCCGAGCGGATCTGGGCCAGGGTGTTGTCATCCGGCGGTGCGGCCACGAGCCGTCCGAGGACGGTCCACGCGGCCGCCAGACGGTCCAGGTGCCTCACACTCCCACCCGGACCATGGCCTCGTAGAACATCGCGCGTCCCATCAGCTCGCTGACCACCGCCAACGCCAGCGCGACCCAGGTGAGGGCGAGCAGGACCTTCTCGTTGCGCTGGTCCGCCGACTTCGCGGCGAAGTGGTAGATGAAGATCGCCATCAGGCCCACGCCCACGATGAGCATCCCGATCCTGAGGCCCATCAGCGGCCCGCTCAAGGAGGCCACGGAATCGATGGCGGCCCCCTCGCCCTGCACGGTCAGGTCCATGGCCCACAGGGGGAGGCGGACCAGCGTGGCGCCCGCGGCGACGACCGACACCACCGCGATGGCCTTCAGTGACGTGGCGGTGATCTCACGCGCCTCCGGAGACGCCTCCCGACCGGAGCGGCGGCGCCACGACAGCGACGTCATGAAGGCCACCCCCAAGCTCAGGGAGCCAAGGAGCAGCGCGGTGGCGAAGAAGGAGACGAACGTGGCCGGATGGTTCCACGCGGGGACCGTGGAGAGCGAGTAGTAGACCATCGCCGTGCTGGTGACGAAGGCGATGCCCACCAAGGCGGTCACGAGCGCCAGAACCTGACGTGCCCGGGTCGACCCCCACTTGCGCCACTGGGCCACCGCGAACAGGAAGCCCAGTCCCGCGAACGCCGAGCCGAGGACGACCTCGTTCGACAGCCAACTCTCACCGAAGTGGCGCACCACGTTCAGGGTGTTGAGCACGTCGTGCATGTGGAGCATGGAGACCAGCAGACCGATCACCATCAACGGCCCGATCGCGTACAGCGCCGGCTCGGTCACCTCGTCGACCACCCCGGCGGGGCGCTTCACCGCTGCGATGGTCTGCACGATGCCCAGCAGGATGAACGCGCCCACGGCGGTCTGGGTGAAGACCGTGAACAGGATCATGGGCAATTCGGAGGCATCCATGGCTCAGATCTCCTTGGGGTTCACGATGTGGCCGGTGCCCTGACCGGTCGGCTGGGCGTCGCGGTGCGGCTTGATCAACAGGTTGGGCTGAGTGATACCGGGGTCTGGGAGCGGCTCGACAGCATCGGTGCCGCCGGGGTGTTCCCGCTTCAGGTCCTCCAAGGGACCCCACTCGAGGGCGCGTGACGGGCAAGCCGCCACACACGCCGGATCCTGACCCTGCTCGCGGTAGTCGGCGC
Source organism: Propioniciclava sp. LT432 (assembly GCF_059515965.1). Classification (NCBI taxonomy): domain Bacteria; kingdom Bacillati; phylum Actinomycetota; class Actinomycetes; order Propionibacteriales; family Propionibacteriaceae; genus Propioniciclava; species Propioniciclava sp. LT432. Next base: position 140,475 of record NZ_JCAKNE010000004.1, read on the forward strand.
ACAGGTCACACTTCGACATGTGCCCCGTCTGGGCGTTGAACTGGGGCGCCGAATACGGGCAGGCCCACTCGCAGTACCGGCACCCCACGCACTTGCTCGAGTCGACGAAGATCGTCCCGTCCTCCCGGCGCGTCATGGCGGTGGTGGGGCACACCTTCACGCAGATCGGATCCTCGCAGTGGTTGCAGGAGATCGACGTGTAGTAGGCGAACACGTCGTGCGAGAACGTCTCTCCATCGGTCGTCCACGTGCCGCCCGAGTACTCGACCACTCGACGCCAGTTCACGCCGATCGGCAAGTCGTGCTTGTCCTTGCAGGCGATCTGACAGGCCTTGCAGCCCGTGCACATCGTCTGATCGAAGTAGAAACCCAACCGCTGGGCCATCGCTGCTCCTACGCCTTCTCGATCTGAACCACGTTCGTGTGCTGAGGATTGCCCTTGGCGAGGGGCGAGGGGCGGTACCGGGTGAGCACGTTGGTGCAGCCGCCCAGGTCAACGCCATCTGCGCCAGGCGTGTACCACGCCCCTTGCGGGACCGAGAGGACGCCCGGAGCGATGCGGGGGGTGACTCGCGCGGGAAGCTTGATCCTGCCCCGGTCGTTGAAGACGAACACCTCGTCGTCGTTGGAAATGCCCCGTTTTTCTGCATCCAGCGGATTGATCCACACAGCTTGGGTGTGCGCTTCCTTCAGCCAGGCGACGTTGCCGTAGGACGAGTGCGTGCGCGCCTTGTAATGATGGCCGATCATCTGCAGCGGGTACTTGCCGTTCGCGCGGGCGTCCTCGGGCCCCTCCCATGTGGCCACGTACTCAGGGATGGCAGTGATCTTGTCGCCCTCGGGCAGCACCCACTCCTGGGCGATGTCCCACAGCGGTTTGCTGAACAGTTCAATCTTCCCCGAAGGCGTCTTGAGCTTGTTGGTCACCGGATCCTCGCGGAACTCCTTCAAGGCGATCTGGGTGGTTCCCTTCTTCTTCCAGATCCCCATGGCACGGAGCTCCTCGAAGCTGGGGAGCTCGGGGATCTTCACACGCGAATCGTCCACGATCTTGCGCAGCCAACCCTCCAGGTCGCGCCCCTCGGTGAACTCCGCCTCAACGCCCAACCGCTTGGCCAGCTCGGTACAGATCCAGAAGGTGTCCCGCGCCTCGAACTTGGGTTCGATCGCCTTGTCCGCGACGATCACATACCCGAGTGTGCCGGCTTGGCCCTGGAACACGAGGTCCAGCATCTCGGCGCCGGTCACGTCGGGCAGCACCACGTCCGAGTAGCGTGCCGACGGATCCATCACGTTGTTGATGTTGACGATGAGCTCACACTTGGTGTCGTCCTTCAACATCGCGATCGTGCCGTTCGTGTCCGAGTGCTGGTTCACGATGGTGTTGCCCGCGTGGTTCCACATGAACTTGAGCGGGACGTCGAGCTTCTCCTTGTTGCGGATGCCGTCGTGGATTCGTGTCATCTCGGGGCCCCGCACGATGGCGTCAGGCCACATGAACACACTGATGGCCGTCTTGATGGGATTCGGCTTGATCCACGAGTTCACCATGGGGAGTGAGTAGCTGCCGGCGTGGCCACCCATCCCGCCACCGGACAGGCCGGGGTTGCCCGTGATGCAGGCGAGGGCATGCACCGCTCGGACCGTGTTCTCGCCGTTGGCGTGCCGCTGCGGACCGAGGCCCTGTCCGATGAGGCATGGCTTGGCTCGGGCGATCTCCTTGGCCAACGACTCGATCTTGGCAGCGGGAATGCCGGTGATCGGCGCTGCCCACTGTGGGGTCTTGGCGACGCCGTCGGGCCCCTCCCCCATCACGTAGCTGCGGTAGGAGTTGCCGGCGGGGATCCCTTCGGGCATGTGGGCCTCATCGAAGCCCTGCACGTAGGTATCCAGGAACGCTTGGTCGTGCAAGTTGTTGCTGATCATCACGTACGCCATGGCCGCGACCAGCGCTGCGTCCGTGCCGGGCCGGATGGGCACCCACTCGTCGCCGAGTGAGAGCATCGTCTCAGTCAGACGCGGGTCGATGACGATTGTCTTGACGTTGGCCTTCTTCTTCGTCGCTTGGGTGACGAATGTCTCACCACCGCCCGACATGCGCACCTCGAGGGGGTTGTAGCCGAACCACACGATGAGCTGGGAATTGGCCGCGTCGTCGTTGGAATTGTTCTGCTGGTTCACACCGAACGTGTAGGGCGTGGCGGTCGTGATCTGCGCCGACGAGTAGGTGTTGTAGTGGTTCAGGTAGCCACCCAAGCAGTTCATCAGGCGTGCGAAGGGGCTGTTGTTGGGCGGCCACGAGCATGCGATGGTCGCACCGAGCGTCCCGGTGCCGTAGTTGAGGTAGACGGCTTCGTTCCCGTACTTCGCCAAGATCCGCTTGAGCTCCGCCGCGATGTAATCGAGGGCTTCCTCCCAGCTGATCTCGTCCCACTGGCCCGCTCCCCGCTCCGTGCCCGCCTTGCGACGCAGGGGAACCTTCAGGCGGTCTGGGGAATAGATGCGCTGGCGGATCGCACGGCCGCGCACGCAACTGCGGATCTGCTGGCTGCCGATCTCGTCGTCGCCGGTGTTGTCCGGGAGAATCCGCTTGATCTCACCGTCTTTGACCTGGAGCCGCAGGGGGCACCTGGAGCCGCAGTTGACGAGACAGGCGTTCCAGACGGTCCGGTCCGCATCGGCCATGCCGTCCGCGGAGGCCAAGGGCAGCACCTTGCTCGGCCGATTCTCGGAGGGGGCGCACCCGACGAGCGCCGTCGATCCGGCGACCGCTCCTGACCACTTGAGCCACGAACGTCGGCTGATCTTCGTATCGGAAAGCTGCTGCATGCGTTCCCCCCAGCACTGTTGACCCGTCGCCCCATCGTACGACGACGGGTAGTAGTAGCGCGGGAGATCCGGGAATCACACCGGGCTCCATGGAGACCAGGCGTCGCCACCCACGCGGTGGGTCTGACCCTGGCGTCCCCCCGACTCCTTGCGGGGTAGCCGCGCACCGGGCGGTCAGGCCTCGCGCTCGGTCAGCGGCAGGACAGCCTCGAAGACGGACAGGGCCCCGCGCAACAGGTGCCCGGCCGCACGGTAGAGGTCGGTGGCGGCGTGTTCGATGACGAGGTCGGCGAAGTCCGGCCCCCACACCGCCAGGTGCTCCCGCACGAACGTCCCCGCCTCGGACAGGGCGAACTCCTCCGCCTGGACGTCGCCGCGGTCGCGGGCCACGATGGCGGCGACCGCCAACTCGCCGACGAAGGCCAACTCGAGCCCGATGTGGTCATCCGGCTCCCGATTCATCGCGGGCGCCTCGAAGCCCGCCCGCGCGTAGGCCTGCCGCACCTGGAGGGTCTCCGCCTCGAAGGTGAGCCCCTCCTCGGAGCGGTGGACGGACTCCCAGGGACACGCCCTCATCCGACCCGGGCCGACGAACAGCCGGGCGTGGTCCGCCACGAGGTCAGCCTCGTCAGCCGGTTCGGACACCGCCCGCACGAGCAGGGCGACACCCACCCGGGTGTCGGCGTCCTCCGGTTGACCGACGAGCGGCCACGCTGCGGCGTCCGCCACGGACAGGTTGGCGATCGTGGCCGGTCCGGCCTCCTTGCGGAGGTACAGGTGCGCGAGGAAGGCGCAGGCGGACGCCACCGCGTCCAGGTCGTCGCTGCTCGCCACCGTCACACGCCGACGCGGACCATGCTGGCGTAGAACAGCATCCGGCCGATGACCTCGCCGGCGAGCACGAGCACGAAGGCGAGCACGGCGATGGTGGGCATCAGGCGGGGGGCGACGCCCTCCTTGCCCGACATCCGGTACAGGAGGTAGGCGAGCAGGCCGACGCCCACGAACACGAGCAATGTCTGGGCGGCGGAGAACTGCCCGTAGGTGTCGGTGAGGCGGTGCAGCGACTCGGCCGCGGCGGGCGAGGGGTGCGTGCCCAGGTAGCCGATGTAGGCGGGCAGCCCCATGAACTTCAGCCCCAGCGCCAGGATGGCGCCGAACGCGATGCCGCGCACCGAGCGCGTCACCAGGCGCGTCCCGGCGGGGTCGAGTTCGTCACCCCGCCTGGCACGGACGCCCGCGGCGATCACGAGGGCGGCAGCGACGGCCAGGCCGCCGAGGAGGAAGGCCGTGAGGAAGAAGCGCAGGGGCGTGTAGTAGGTGGCCCACGCCGGCACGGTGCTCAGCGAGTAGACCTGCGAGATGGCCCAGACCGGGGCCACACCCAGTCCGGCCGCCACGACCGCCACGGCTTGGCGCAGCCGGAAGGGCCCCAGCTTGAACCACTGCAGGACGGCGAACAGGGCGCCGGCGCCCAGGAAGGCCGAGCCGAGCACGACCTCCAGCGACAGGGGCGAGTTCGGGAAGTGCCGCACGGCGTTCAGGGCGTTAAGCGGGTGCCCCAAGTGGGTCGCGGATGCGACGAAGCCGAGCAGCAGCAGCGGGCCGATGGCGTACAGGGCAGGGTTGGTGACCTTGTCCATGGTCTCCTGCTTCACGCCGATCCCGAGGATGTTGATCAGGCCGAGCACGATGAACGAGCCGGCGGACATCTGTGCGGCGATGGTGAAGATCACCAAGGGAAGCTCATGCAACATGGCTCACAACTCCTCGTGATTGGCGATGCGCCCGGTGCCCCGGCCGGACGGCTGGGCCTTGGAGTGCGCGATGACGACCAGGTTCGGGTGGGTGATGGACGGGTCGGGCAGCGGCTCCACGGCGTTCTGGGTGCCGAGCAGCGCGCGCACTTCCTCCGCCTCGCCGTAGCCCAGCGCCCGGGACGGGCAGGCGGCCACGCAGGCCGGCTCCTCCCCCGCCGCGATGCGGTCGATGCAGAAGTCGCACTTGGTCATCACGCCCTTGTCAGGATGGAACTGGGGCGCGCTGTAGGGGCAGGCCATCTCGCAGTAGCGGCAACCGATGCAGACGTCCGGGTCGACGGTCACGACGCCGTTCTCGCCCTTGTGCATGGCGGTGGAGGGGCACACCGCCACGCAGATCGGGTCGGCGCAGTGGTTGCAGGAGATCGACGTGTAGTAGGCGAACACGTTGTTGATGAACGAGCCGGCCACCTCGTCCGCCACCCAGGAGCCACCCGTGTACTCGGCGACGCGGCGCCAGGTCACTCCGACGGGGAGGTCGTTCTTGTCCTTGCACGCGATCGAGCAGGCCTTGCAGCCGGTGCACTTGCTCTGGTCGAACCAGAAGGCCAATTGCTTGTACTGGGCCATGTCCTCACGCCTTCCTGATGTCCACGAGCGCGGAGTGGACGCCGTTCGCCTTCGCGTACGACGTGGTCTGCATCGACGTCAGCGTGTTCACCGAGCCGCCTACGTCCAAACCACCGGGCTTCTCGGGCTTGTACCAAGCACCCTGAGGCACGGAGACGACACCCGGGATGATGCGGGGCGTCACGTACGCCGGGAGCCGGATCTGGCCGCGGTCGTTGAACACCACGACGCTGTCGCCGTTCTCGATGCCGCGCCGGCCCGCATCCAGGTCGTTGATCCAGACGTGCTGCGGGTGCGCCTCCTTCAGCCACGGGCTGTTCCCGTAGCTGGAGTGCGTCCGCTGCTTGTAGTGGTGGCCGATGCACTGCAGGGGGTACTTGTCCTGCAGGGGGTCGCCTGGCATCTCGCGGGTCTCCCGGTAGACGGGCAGCGGGTCGATGCCGTTGCCGTCCTCGACCGGCCAGTCCTGGCTCATGGCGTACAGGTTGGAGCTGAAGATCTCGATCTTGCCCGACGGCGTCCCCAGCGGGTTGGAGACGGGGTCGTCGCGAAACTTCTTCATGCCGATGACCGGATCGAGCTCCTTCTTGAAGATGCCCTGGGCGCGGAACTTCTCGAACGGCGGCAGGTCGGGGATGTTCTTGCGGCTCTCGTCGTAGATCCACCGCACCCATTCCTCCTGGGTGCGCCCCTCCGTGAACTTGTCCTTGACGCCCAGCTTCTCGGCGATGCCCGTCAGCTGCTCGTAGATCGGCATCGAGTCGTACAGCGGCTCGATCGCCTTGTCGGCCATGATCGTGTACCCCAGGTTGCCCGCGCTGCCCTGGGCTGCGAGGTCGACCTGCTCGGCGGTGGTCACGTCCGGCAGCACGATGTCGGCGTAGCGCGCCGACACCGTCATCTGGTTGTCGATCACGACGATCATCTCGACCAGCGTGTCGTCGGTCAGGATCTCCAGCAGCCGGTTGATCTCGCCGTGCTGGTTGACCAGCGCGTTGGAGCCGTAGTTCCAGATGAACTTGATGTTGCTGTTCAGCACGATGTCGTGCTTGACGTTGGCGTTGCTGTTCAGATTCGCCAGGTCGCGGACGCCGTCGCGGTACGTCCAGCCCTTGCCGTTCGTGATGGCCTCGGGCCACTGGTAGTGCGAGATGACCGGACGGACCGGGTTCTCCAGCACGGGGAAGGCAGCCATGCCCAGGTTCGCGGCGCTCTCCCGCTCGCCGGTTCCGCCACCGGAGAGGCCGTTGGCACCGATCATGTTCGCCAACAGCATGGGCGCACGGGCCTGGTTCTCGCCGTTGCTGTGGCGCTGGTGGCCCCAGCCGCTGTTGACCGCGCAGGGCTTCGTCGTGGCGATCTCCCGCGCGAGCCGGACGATGGTCGCGGCCGGGACGCCCGTGACGCGTGCCGCCCACTCGGGGGTCTTCTCGACGCCGTCCGGACCGAGCCCGAGCACGTAGGAGCGGTAGGAGTGGCCGGCCGGCGCGCCGGGAGGCATGTGGTCCTCGTCCCACCCGACGCAGTAGGTGTCCAGGAAGGCCTGGTCCTGCAGGTCCTCCTTGATCATGACGTGTGCCATGCCGCCCACGAGGGCCGCGTCGGTACCCGGACGGATCGGCACCCACTCGTCGGCGAGGTTCGCCGCGGTGTCCGACAGGCGCGGGTCGATGACGATCACCCGGTGGCCCGACTCCTGCTTCGCCTTCTGGGTGACGAACACCTCACCGCCGCCGCTCATCCGCGTCTCGTGCGGGTTGTTGGCGAACATCACGACCAGCTTCGAGTTGCGGGTGTCGTCGTTGCTGTTCGAGCCCTGCCAGGAGCCGTAGTGGAAGTCGACCGCGGCCTCGACGTTGCCCGCCGAGTGGTCGTTGTAGTGGTCGAGGTAGCCCCCGATGCAGTTCATGAGCCGCGAGACGGCGGTGGCGCGGGGCGGCCACGACGTCGCGACTGTGGCCCCGAGGACGCCGGTGCCGTAGTTGAGGTAGATGGATTCGTTGCCGTACTCGGCGATCAGTTCAGCTTGTCGGCGATCAGCGTGAAGGCCTCGTCCCAGGTGATCTCCTCCCACTTCTCCTCGCCGCGCTTCCCGACGCGCTTGAGGGGCTTCTTGAGCCGCTCGGGCGAGTAGATGCGCTGACGGATCGAACACCCGCGGACACAGGCCCGGATGCGCTGGCTGCCGATCTCGTCGTCACCCGTGTCGTCGGGGTCGACGCGGACGATCGTGCCGTCGGAGACCACCAGGCGGAGGGGACAGCGGCTGCCGCAGTTGACGGTGCAGGCGCTCCAGACGATCGCGTCCGCGGTCGCCTCCTCACCTCCCGCCTCGCGGCTGCAGCCCGCAGCCGCCCAGGCCCATGGCGCCCGCGGCACCTCCGGCCACGGCGCCCCACTGCAGGAACCGGCGGCGGCTCAGGGGCAGCACTCCGGTTGTCCGGGTCGACGGTTCACTCATGGGGCACCCCCCCGGGTTCCGCAGTTGGTGGGCAGATGAATCGCCTGAATTGGCGGGTTGACTAGGTCGAACGCGTGGTTTGGGTGCGTGGGGTCGTGTGCCCACGCGTCCGCAGGTCACCAGAAGCGCCGTTTTGCCTTGTCAGGCTGGGGTGAGGGTGGTGACGGTGGGGGGTGGGGTGACCTTGCAGGCGGCGAGAATGCCGGTTTGGGTGGTGTTGAGCGGGGTGACGTGGACGACGCTGCCGGCACTCCCGGTGAGGGTGACGGCGTGGACGCGGCCGAGCTCGATCGCGATCCGCCGCCACGTCAGGTCGGTGGACCGTTCGGCGACCCGGATCAGCAGCAGGGCGAGCCAGCACAGCAGGACGTGGGCGCGGATTCGGGGTTCCAGATGGTGATGAACCGGCCGGAGTTCCAGCGTGGACTTCAGGTCGCGGAAGCCGCGTTCGGCCTCGAGGAGGTTCTTGTAGCCCAGGGCGATGTCCTCGGGGGTCAGGTCGGGGTCGGAGGTCGACAGCAGGTACTTGCCGTCGAGGCGTTCCTCCGCGGTCACCTTCGCCCGGTCGATGACCAACCGGCCGGAGGGTTGTTGGCGGACCCAGCGGCCGTAGGCGGGATGGTCGCGCAGGGCACACTCGGCCTTCACATGCGCCGGCTCCACGGGCTTGTCGTCCGCCTTGACCGTGGCCTTCCCAGCCGGCTTCGCAGGGGTCTTCGCGGCTCGTTCGCGGAGTGCCTTGATTCGCTCCAACTCGGCTCGGATGTGGTCGAGGGCGGTGTCGCGTTGGGTCTTGTCCCGTTCGGCTTCGGACGGGTTGTGGCAGATCACCCACCGGCGGTCCGGGGCGGCGTCGAGTCTGACTTCCTTGACGCGCAGGTTGTCGCGGACCTGGGAGTAGCGGCCCTGCCGCGACAACGCGGCTTCCACCAGCGGGCTGCCGTCGCGCATCCGTTCCCCGGCGATGTAGTGCCCACCCGCCCGTTTCAGATACTGCAGGTTGGCTTCGGAGGAGAAGCCGCGGTCGACGACGGTGACCACCCGGCCCAGGCGCCAGTCCCGCATGCTGTCCTTGACTTCGGGCAGGACGGTGACGTCGGTGGTGTTGCCGGGCCAGCACCAACACCGCACCGGGATGCCTTCCTTCGTGACCGCGAGACCGATGACGATCTGGGGCAGGTCCTTGCGGTGGTCCTTCGAATGGCCGTACAGCCGGAACGCGGCGTCGCCGGTCTCTTCGGTGTCGCGTTCGAAATAGGTGCTGGTCGTGTCGAACAGGAGCACGTCGACTTCGAGGTTGAGCAGGTTCGCCACCGCGAAGAACACCGCCTCCTGCACCTTCGCTTGAGCGTCGGCTTCGATGAGGACGTCCATCGCCCGGTACGCCTGATCGTCATCCATCGAGGTGAGGCCGGGGATCGCCGCGTCGTGGGAGGCCCACTCCGCGGCCGACAGCTTCGACATCGGATCGATCGCCCGGTTCGCCACCAACGCGAACAACACCCGCTCCACATCGGTGGTGAATTTCCGCGGGCCGAGCGCCTTCCGCAGGGCATCATCCACGCCGAGCATCCGCCACAACCCATCCAACAGGTACACCGTCCCCATCGGACGGGACTCCGCCACCCGGAGGTGGTCACCGACCCAGTGTGCGGCGTCGCCGGGCAACGCTGCGGGGGCGGGTTCGCCCAGGTACCGGTTGATCGAGGCCACCAGCCGGGTCAGGCCGTCCCGGTCCAGGCGATCCTCCCGGCCCAGGTTCAACAGGACCTCAGCCTGGGTGACGCCGTCGACCTTCCGGTTGTGCGCCACCTGCACGTACCGGACGATGCTGCCGTCCTTGTTCCGTCGTTGCGTGGTCCGCAAGTACATGCCCACCACTCCACCGCGTCCGCCGCGGTGAACACAAGCCCGACACGACAATTCGTGTGCCCACCGTTTTCAGCCGTTCCGGGACCACCGAATCGCGTTGACAAGCATCGATGCTCGCTCAGACCCGCCCGAATGCCCACCAACTGCGGAACTCGGG